>DASUVL010000883.1:0-4271 GCA_036379015.1 Niastella sp. | reverse complement strand
CATTCAATACATACAATTCAGCGCCGAACTCCCTTACTATGTTTTTAATGTATTCTACCGGGGTCGACTGTACTACATTGTCAAAATCACAAGCCAACCCAATTCTTTTAATACCATGATAGGTAGTGCCGGGTGGTACTACAATAACCGGGCATTTTAACAGACGTATAGCGCTTAGTGTAGTGCTGCCCATAATTATTCGCTCCAGCCCCGTAGCGCCATGGCTGCCCATAATTACTGCAAGCGGCTCTACAGATTTGCAAAGCTGTTCCAACTCTTCAATGGTATCGCCCAACCGGGCTTCGGTAAATATTTCTATCTGGCCTGAAGTAACCGTTACCAGGTTATTTTTAATTTCTTCAAGCCGTTTTTCTGCCGTTCGTTTAACTTCTTCAACAGATACAACGGTTACAGGCGAAACAGGTGCATCTGTAAAGGATACCGGTACATTGTACACGTGCAGTAACACTATGCCGGCATTAATAGCCTGTGCCATGTCAACGGCATAGTTTAATGCATTGACCGATACAGACGAAAAATCGGTAGGAACTACCAGTGTTTTCATGTTATTCTTTTTTTGATGATTAAAAGTACTATCTCGTTTTTTCTATTTAACTGATGCCAGTCAGGAGGTTAACTGATTAAGGTATATATGGAAAAATTGTGCCACCGCATCTTAGATTCAAATCAAATAGTTATGGCTGAAATTAACATCCCTGCCGCAAGCGGTAACAAACCCGGCGTGCGCAGAAGTAAAAAACATAGCACCCGCGTTGATTTAACCCCTATGGTTGACCTTGGCTTCTTGCTTATTACCTTTTTTATTTTTACAACTTCTATGTCGACCCCCAAGGTTATGAAACTGGTTATGCCAAAAGATAGCCCCGACTCAACAACCGTGGGTTTAAGCACTGCATTAACGGTGATACCGCTTAAAGACAACAAAGTTTTCTACTATCACGGCGAATTAAACGAAGCATTAAGGACAAACACCTTTGGAATTACCAATTATTCGGTGAATGAAGGATTGGGGCAGATCGTTCGAAATAAACAGGCAGCACTCGACAGGGTTAGCCCGGGTAAACGCAAAGACCTTGTTTTAATGGTTAAGCCAACGTCTGAATCGAATTACCAACACCTGGTAAATGTTTTAGATGAAGTGCTGATCAACGATGTAAAGCATTATGCAGTTATGGATCTTACTCCCGAAGAAAAAGAAGTGGCGATTACTAAAAGCGGACTTAAACAGTAGTTACTGCATTGAGAAGATCGCATTACCTAACGGATGGCCATCCGTAATACCCAGATACCCGGTTTTCGGTTTTACAGAAAATTATAACTGAAATTTTGTGGAGGTTGCAGTGTTTTGTAAATTGTATGTTCCTCGTGGTTTCAGGTAATTCATTTGTATAAACCGAATTAAATAATTTTTATGGCAATACCGGTAGTTAATCTCGCCGATTTTTTATCAGGCGATCCGCAGCTAAAACAAGCTTTTGTTAATCAACTGGGCAAAGCGTATGAAGAAGTTGGTTTTGTGGCAGTAAAAAATCATGGCATCTCCGATGAGTTGATAGCTGACTTATATAAATATGTGCAACAGTTTTTTACCCTTCCTTCCGATGCTAAAAAGAAATATGAAATACCGGGGCTGGCAGGTCAGCGTGGATATACTTCTTTCGGTAAAGAACATGCAAAAGGTAGTGATGCGCCCGATCTGAAAGAGTTCTTTCAGTTTGGACAGATAGTTGAAGATAATGATCCAATTAAAAGTGAATATCCCGATAATGTACAGGTAGGTGATATTGCAGCTTTTAATACCACTTTTACAAAAGCTTACCGGGCATTCGAAAAATCTGGCAGGGCATTGTTGCAGGCCATAGCATTATACCTGGGTCTTGATGAGCATTATTTTGATAGACACATACACAATGGCAACTCTATATTACGGGCTATACATTATCCGCCCATAACGCAGGAGCCCAAATCGGCCATTCGTGCTGAACAACACGAGGATATTAATTTAATCACGTTACTGGTAGGCGCTTCAGCAGATGGATTACAAATACTGACCAAACAAAACGAATGGGTACCGGTAACCTCTTTACCCGAGCAAATTGTAGTGAATGTGGGTGATATGTTGCAGCGGCTTACCAACAATAAACTGAAATCTACTACGCATAGAGTCGTAAATCCACCAAAGGAAAAGTGGGGAACTTCCAGGTATTCTATACCTTTCTTCCTACATCCAAAAAGCGAAATGAGTTTGGCATGCCTGGAAAGCTGTATTGATGCCAGTCACCCCAAGGCATTTCCCGACGCAACAGCCGGTGAATACCTCGACGAACGATTACGGGAGATTGGACTTAAGAAGTAACTAGTTGTAAAAGAGCCCCGTATAGCGGGGCTTTTTATTTAACTCCTGCTTAACGCATTGGTGATTATTTTAGATGCATCAAACATTAGTTATTCAAAACAGGCGCCTGTTAAACACGAAAATATAATTAGAACAGTAGTGGAATAATTAATGCATGAACTTTTTCGTTAATAATATATATCATCACTTTAATTGTAAAACCCTGATCAAATGAAAAGAAATGTACTTTATAATTTGTTGCTGTTACCGCTGGTTATGCTTATAGCCACGTGGGGCATGTCACAATCACTGGCTCCGGACCAGAATCCTGATTATATGATTAGTCAGGCCAAATACATGCCCATAGCCGATTCATTGAATGAATTGCACGGTACTACTCCCCAGGAAACATACAAAGCCATTGACTGGATGGCCGACAGGCAAGAGCGCCGTGATGAGCGCAGGGCATTCCGCCGTCAATTACGTTTAGAAAGAGCCAGGAATAGCTGGTATTATAATGACTACGGTTATAACAATTACAATCCGGGTTATTCCTACTATCCCAGGTATTCTCGTAACTATTGGTACAACAACGGTCCGTATCAGAATTACTACCGTCCCCGGAGGAACAATAACTACTGGAACCTGGTGCCTCTGGCGGCCACGGCAGCTACGATTGGCTGGTTGTTAACCCGGTAATAAATTAATACAAACAATTTGTGTTGAATTCTGTTACATGAGATCGCTGTGAAAGCGATGCCATGAGGGCAGCCCTAGCTAAAAACATATCAGAAACTACAGTTCCTTTTAAAATAATACAATGAAAAAAATTTATCTGGCCTTAATGGCCCTGGTTGTAGCCGGTACAAGTATCTCCTGTGCGCATAAAGTAACCCGTATTGATCCCGGTGAACAGGTTGACCTGAGTGGCCGCTGGAACAATACCGATTCCCGTCTTGTAGCCGAACAAATGATTGAAACTGTTTTACGGGAAAGATGGTTAGGTGATCACCAGGAAGCGCATAACGGACAAAAACCGGTGGTAATTGTTGGGTTTGTTACCAACAAAAGCCATGAGCATATTGAAGCCGAAACCTTTGTTAAAGACGTAGAACAATCTTTCATAAAATCAGCAAGAGTGCGGTTGGTACAAGGCGGTAAAAAAAGAGATGAGCTGCGTGCTGAAAAGGCCGATATGCAAACCAATGCCTCTGCCTCCAGCATGAAAAAGTTTGGTCTTGAACAAGGTGCCGATTATATACTGCAGGGTACTATTAACTCCATCGTTGATTCGCAAAAACGCAAAAAAGTGGTGTACTACCAGATTGACCTGGAGCTCACCAATATTCAAAGCAATGAAGTGGTTTGGATAGGAGATAAGAAGATAGCGAAATTCGTGAAAAATTAATTGTTCTCAACAGCAGGTTATCTGCAATTATCACTTCATGGTTTTATCATTTCAACATATGATAAGAGCATTGGCTGTAGTGTGCCTCATGCCCTTGTTGTTTTCCTGCGCCAGTTACAATAATCGTATTGGTACTTATTACGAACAGGTGACCAATAACCAGTACGATAAAGCGTATTTGGCAATAGATCATAACAAACTGTTACAGCGAAAGCGCAACAGGCTGCTCTACCTTTTTGAAAAGGGGAAGATGGCCCACTTGCTGAAACAATACGATAGCAGTAATTTGTTTTTTAACGAAGCCGATCTGTTCATTGAAGATGCCCGTACCTCCGCCAGGGATGTGGCCCTGGGCACGTTACTGAATCCCATGATGGAAACCTATAAGGGCGAGGACTTTGAAAAATTCATGGTGCATTACTACAAGTCGTTGAATTACCTGGGGCTGGGCCAGGGCAATGAAGCCATGGTGGAAGCCAGGCGAATTTCCCTGCGTAGCAACGCACA
>DASUVL010000882.1:0-2707 GCA_036379015.1 Niastella sp. | reverse complement strand
TTAAAAGCTCTTATTTTATTAACAGCATTCATTTTCATAATGCAATATAAAAATAATAGTTGACTTAGTCAACTATTGTTCAATACTTGCAGAACGTTAACAGAGAAAGCTACCATTTCAGCAAGCCGCCTATTTACCTTTTTTGAACCTGCTTACATTATAAATAAAAGAAAGCATGGCATACCGGCCACGGGTTCTGGCCCACATATCGGTAATGGAATTGGATGTAACCGTACGCATAGCGCCTGATTGCTGGTTTAACAGATCTGCAACAGAGAATATGATCTCTGCTTCTTTACGTTTGAAGAGGCGGCGGCTGGCTGCCAGCGACAGAATTGGAGCCTTCGGTTGATAAACCGAGGCCGAGCTGTTATTCCAGCAATAGAATTCAGTTAGTGAAAAGGAGTAATCCCGGATGGTGTATCCCAACCTGGAAGAAAGGGTCTCTGTAAAATAATCGTTCAACTGGTCTATATTTTGCGAGTAATGAACCATGTTATAGGCAGAGGCTGCATTGAAGTCAATACTCAGTCCTTTTCCTGCAAAAAAGCTCCATGTAACTTCGCCCGATAGGTTAAGCATCCTGGTATCACTCTTACGGCCGTTGCTCAACACGGGGTCGTTTGAATAACGAATAGTTCCCGTGAAACCTATCCTGGAATGTTGCCTGGTGAAAGGAACCGTATAATTCGCATTTGCATAAATATTGGTAGCCCCGTTCATATTGACGGGTTTGAAAACCTGCGCCCCGTTATTCAATAAGGTAACCGAGTTCTGGATAGCATTTACTGTTGTGCTGCCGCTGACCATGACATTGAAAAACTGCTGCGAGCCTGTTTTTATGGAAAAATAAGAAAATGTAAAGGAGTGCGTAAAAGGCTGTTTCAGCCCGGGGTTCCCCTCATGAATAGAAAGTGAATCGCCTGTAGTAGTCACCGGCTGTAGTTGCGATACAGAAAGAGGCACCGGCCTTCCATGGTAGCCTATCTGGATGCTTGTGCCATTGTCATGGCGAATAACCAGGTCTGCAGCGGGAAGAAAACTGGTAAACCGGCTTGTGATGGTGCTTTTATCGCTCATGTTCTTTCCGCGCAGCTGATCTCTCTCGATACCAGCTCCCAATGAAAGGGTATAATGGCTTCTTTGAAATTTGTAATTGGCTATTGTCCTGGTTGTGTTATAGATAGTAGTGAAATCATTGCTTTGTGATGTATCTGGCTGGTCAAATGCATGGGTCACTTCGTTGAACCGGAATGCCTGGTTGCGGGAACTGCTGCTGTTATAAAGGAAATCAGTTTGTAAAGCCAGTACATCCCGCCTGGCTATAGGTATGGTATAGGTTAAGGAAGGCGACAGGTTAAAAAAGGTTTGGGTATTTACCACATGCTGGTTGAAAATGCGGGAAGTGGCTGCAGGAAAGGCATAATCCGTGTGCGTGGCATTGAAGTTGTTGCTTCGGTTGTGATTGCCATAAGTGGTAAGTGCGGCAGAAAACGATTGGGTTGGCAGCTTGCCCCTGTGCATGAAGAGGATATCAGCAGAAGCCGTTTTTGAATTGGAACTACCCGTACTGTTTTCAGTAGATCCGTAAATGACAGCTTCCGACCCGACGAACTTCTGTTGTGACTGGCCCCACAACCGGTTTTCGGTATGCTGCAGTTGCATAGTCGGCCGCAGGGTTAGGGAATTGGAGGAATCCAGTTTGTGCTCTACTGTAAAATTCAACTGTTGCCTGCTGTTCTCAGTAATGTAATTCGATTGCCGGTTAAGGATAGTAGAAGAGTCGCCTGGGAATATATTCAATGTGTGCATTTGCCGGGCGTCCTGTATATGCTGCCGGCTGCTCATATAACTTCCATTTACATCGGTACGATCATTCCAGGTATCCCTGTAATTGATGCCGCCGTTCCACTGGCGGGTGATGCCATATGCCCCTGGTCCGGTCATGGCGGCTCCTCCTGCGGGTTTACCAATATTCAGGCCGTCCGCATTACCTGCATCGCCTATTATTGACAGTTGTTGTCCGCCATTCATATGATGAAGGTCCATTGCAGCTGCATAGGCGCCATCAGGGCCTGCACCTGCACCTGCTTTTCCAAATTCGCCGGTGCGTCTGTTGATCTTAAGTACCAGGTTGATCGTTTTGGTTCCCGGTGAGCCGGAAGGAATGCCCAACCGTAACGACCGCTCATCGGCCGTTTGATAAACCTGTATCTGCTTTATAATTTCGGCCGGCAGGTGCTCCAGTGCCATTTTCGGATCTCCGTTAAAGAAAGGCTTACCATTCACCAGTATCCGGTCAACAGGTAGTCCATTAACAGTAAGTGATCCGTCATTATTCACTTTAACCCCCGGCAGTTTAGCCAACAGTTCGGCCAAAGGAGCATAAGGTTGGGTTTGCCAACGGCTTGTATTATACGCCAAAGTGTCCTTCTTCATGATCATGGGCGGTTCTTGTACCCTAACACTATCAAGCTCACTGACCCGTATGGTGAGGAAAAGCGTTCCCATATTCACCAGGGGATTTTCCTTGTTTAGCTGTACAACCTGAAGCACAGGCTCGAATCCCTGAAAGGTAATCCGTACAGAATACATTCCGTAAGGCAGCGGGTGCACCTCGAAAGAAGCATCATCTTTTGAAAGGCTTCTTTTAATAAAGGATGAATCTGATGTGCTGGTCACCGTTATCAGGGCGCCCTTTAATTGC
>DASUVL010000881.1:0-4695 GCA_036379015.1 Niastella sp. | reverse complement strand
GTTAATATGTTTAAGAATTTGCTCCCTGTACGCCTTTGTGGATGAACGAATGTCTGTAATGAAATTGATAAATAACAAATCTCTATCTTAATTAATCGTTAAAGCACCCCCGAAATTATCAGGTAACGGGAATAAACAAATAGAACAGGCATGGATACATTAAAAAAATACGAAGAGATCCATTTTGTAGACAGTACGAAGGCAGTTTGGAATTATTCTTTACTCTCGGAAGAAGACATCCGTAATTTTCAGCAGGGTACTCATTACCGATTGTACGATCTGTTTGGCTCACACGAAGTTGAAGTATTAGGGAAAAAAGGATATTATTTTGCCGTATGGGCACCTAATGCTACAAAGCTTTCTGTGATCGGTAATTTTAACGACTGGAACACGACCAGTCATCCTTTATTTGTACGGCTCGATCAATCGGGGATCTGGGAAGGTTTTATTCCCGGCCTGCAAAAGGGAGAAGTATATAAATATCATATTGATGGTTTTCAGGGCGTCAAAACCGACAAAGGCGACCCCTATGCTAATTTCTGGGAAAAAAGACCTAACACCGCTTCCATCACCTGGAACCTGGATTATAACTGGCGCGACGGTGAATGGATGCAACGCCGGGCGTGGCACAATTCGCTGGAAGCTCCTTGCAGTATTTATGAGGTGCACCTGGCCAGCTGGATGCGGCCCGATAAAAACGATGAAGAATCGTATAACACCTATGATCAGATCAGGGAATTGATGGTTCCCTATGTGAAAGAAATGGGATTTACCCATGTGGAGTTTATGCCGGTAATGGAACATCCGTTCGATGGCAGCTGGGGTTACCAGGGCACGGGGTATTTTGCACCCACATCCCGCTTTGGCAATCCGCAAGGTTTTATGGACCTGATCAATGCTTTTCATGAAGCAGGCATTGGCGTTATCCTCGACTGGGTACCTTCGCATTTCCCCTACGATGCACACGGCCTGTTTATGTTCGACGGGGCCAACACCTACGAATATGCCGATATGCGCAAAGGCTTTCACCCCGACTGGAACAGTTATGTGTTCAATTACAGAAGGGGAGAGGTGAAATCTTTTTTGATCAGCAGCGCCCGCTTCTGGCTCGATAAATTTCACATCGATGGCATTCGGGTAGATGCGGTGAGCTCCATGCTGAAATTAAATTATTCGCGTACCCACGGCCAGTGGGAACCCAATGAATACGGCGGCGATGGCAACATTGAAGCCATGTCCTTTATTAAAGACCTGAACGAAACGATCTACCGCGATTTTAAGGATGTGCAAAGCATAGCTGAAGAGGCCACCGATTGGCCGGGCGTTTCGCGCCCTACCTTTCAAAACGGGTTGGGTTTTGGCATGAAATGGATGATGGGCTGGATGCACGACACGCTGGATTATTTTAAAATGGACCCTATTCACCGGCGACATTACCAGAATAAGTTTTCCTTCAGCATGATGTATTATTACGACGAAAACTTTTTATTGCCGTTAAGCCATGATGAAGTGGTTCATGGAAAAAGCCCCATGATCTTTAAAATGCCCGGTGATGACTGGCAGAAATTTGCCAACCTGCGCACGCTGTACACGTATATGTTTACGCATCCCGGGGGGAAACTCTTATTCATGGGCAACGAATTCGGTGATACCAGTGAATGGAATTATAAAAGTGAGCTGCAATGGAATTTGTTGCAGTTTGAACCGCACCGGATGCTAAAGGATTGCTTACGGGATTTGAATAATTTATTACGTAGCGAACCGGCGATGTATGAAAATCAGTTCAATATTTATGGTTTTGAATGGGTCGATCTGAACCATCCGGCCGAGTGTGTGGTGGCGTATCGCCGTAAGGGTAAGGACCCGGAGAACGATCTGCTGATCATTTTAAACCTAACGCCCGTTATACGTACCGACTGGAAGGTATATACGTACGGAAAATCGAAGTGGCGCGAGATCTTTAATTCCGATGCCAAAAAATACTGGGGAACCGGAGATATATACAATCCTGAGATATTAACAACTAGTCTGAATAAAAACGATAATATGTATGAAATAAATGTGCACCTGCCACCGTTGGGAGCTATAGTACTGAAGTAAAGATTTTTGGTCCCGCCTGGGCGGGGCAGGTAACGCAAAATGAGATAACTATGAAAAACCTTAACATCATTTTAATCTTGGGATTAATTTCCCCATGTGCTTACTCCCAAACCGACAGTAGTGCCTTTTATTTTCAAAAAGGGACGGCCGAAAAAGAAGCACGCCGTTACCGGGAAGCGGAAAAGAATTTTGCCAAAGCCGCTCAGTTTTCCCCCAAAGACACCAAAGTGCTTATTGGCTGGGGCCAGTCGCTGGTAGAACAAAAACGCTACATGGAAGCAAGAGAGAAGTTTACCATTGCTTTTCAATCGGATAATAAAAACCCGGAGGTACTTGATAACCTGGCTACCCTGTCGATAAATACCCGCCAATGGAATGATGCGATCACCTACGCTAAAAAGATGCAGGAAGCCAAAATTGGTAATTCTTCCAACTACATCATTGCCAAAAGTTATTATGAACTGGAAAATTATGGCGAATGCCTGAAATACTGTGAACAGGCTTTTAAAGAAGACCCCAAACGGGCCGAAACCCCTTACATTGCGGGTCGCTGCCTGGTTGAGATGAGCAATTATAAAAAAGCGGCCGGCTGTTACGAGCAGGCCATTGAACGCGATAGCTCCAAAGCGAACTGGATGTATGAGGCCGGACTGGTTTACTACGCCATTCCGGACGATAAAAAAGCCATATACTGGTTCGAGCGAGCAGGCAACAAAGGGTATATCCGTAGCAACGATTATATGGAAAACCTCGCCAATGCTTACCTGAACATAAAGAATTACGAGAAAGGTCTTTCCCTGTTACAGGAAGTACTGAAACGCAAACCTGCCGACCAGGAATTGTTATATAATATAGCAGATGCATACTATCAAACCGGTAAATATGATGACGCGATCAATTATTGGGACAAGATACTGGCGATAGATAAACAAAACGCCAGTTCCTTATACATGATTGGTTTGAGTTACCAAAAGAAAGGAGAGAAGGAAAAGGGACAGCAATTGTGTGACAAGGCCATTCAAATGGACCCTTCTTTAAAGAATCTGAAAGAAGAGAAGAAAATGCCGGGGGGAATTTAAAACATAATTAGCTAATGTGATAATTCGATAATGTGATAATGAATACAGCTGAAAGTCGAAAGCTGAAAGCAAAATACAAATACAACTGAAAGTCGAAAGCCCAAAGCTGAAAGCTAAATTTGCTTTGGGCTTTTAACTTTATGCCTTTTTGCCTCTTGCCTTTATGCCTCGTTTCCTTCCCTACATTCTATCCGGTACCCGTATTCCCAGCAATGCCATCCCCGATTTAATAACATGGGCTGTCATTTGGTTCAGCTGTAAACGCAATTCTTTTTTAATCAGCGATTCGGCTTTCAAAATTTGATGCTGATGATAAAACGTGTTGTACAGTTGGGCTACATTGAACAGATAACCCGCAATAACACTGGGGTTCATTTCCTCACCGGCCTGGCGAATGATATCGGCATATCTTTCCAGCGTAATGATCAATTGCTTTTCAAGCGGCAGCAGGTCGGCGCCAATTTCACCACCGGTATATAATTCCTTTCTAAATACCGACTGCGTGCGTGCATATGTGTATTGAACAAAAGTGGCCGTAAATCCATGCAGTTCTATCGATTCCTCGGGGTTAAAGATCATCCGCTTTTTAGGATCAACACGCACCAGGAAGAATTTTAATCCACCTGTACCAACGATCTCATCCAGTTCTTTTAATTCCTCTGCGGAGAGTTCTTCGGTTTTATTTTGTTCCTTTTCCTTCTGCTCATTTTCTTTTTCTATCCTTTTGCGCGTTGCTTCGCGAATCATTTCATCGAGTATATCGTCTGCATCCACCACATTACCTTCCCGCGTTTTCATTCTGCCGGTAGGCAATTCAACCATACCGTAACTCAAATGGAAAATGTCATTAGCTCCGGGAATGCCCAGTTTCTGGCAAATCAGTTTTAATACCTTGAAGTGATAGTTCTGTTCATCACCCACCACATATACGCTCAGGTCGCAATTGAATTCGTGTTGTTTTACTTCGGCCAGGCCAATATCCTGGGTAATATATACAGCGGTTCCATCACGACGACGAACGATCTTTTCATCGAGGCCATCTTTTGTAAGATCAACCCATACGCTGCCATCGTCTTTCTGAAAGAACACTTTTTTGCGCAAACCTTCTTCAACCAGGTCTTTTCCCAGCAGGTAGGTCTCGCTTTCGTAATATACTTTATCGAAGTTGCTGCCAATGCGTTTGTAGGTTACATCAAATCCTTTGTACACCCAACTGTTCATGGTGCGCCAAAGTTCTACCACATCCGGTTTACCGGCTTCCCAGTCAACCAGCATTTGCTGGGCCGCTTTCATGATGGGGGCTTCTTTTTCCAGCTCCTCTTTCAAAGGGCTATTGCTCATTAATTCTTCAGCCTTTTCTTTGTCCTTTCCTTGCGCCATCAATTCCGCCAGTTTCTTTTCCTTTATGGGCACCAGTTGTTTTTTCAATTCGGTCCCAAACATTACATAATAATCACCCACCAGGTGATCGCCTTTTATGCCGGTACTTTCGGGGGTGGCGCCATTGCCAAACAAT
>DASUVL010000880.1:0-13006 GCA_036379015.1 Niastella sp. | reverse complement strand
AGTGGCGCCGGCCCTGCTGGTATCCATTTGACCAGGTTCTAAATTAAAGCCGGTAAAAATAAACACATCATTTATCCGGTATACTTTTTCCGATGCAGGAGGTATGGTGGGTTTAACTGTTACGAACAGATCCACTTTGTTATTACCAACGGTTGTATCGGCTTTTATGAGCAGGTACTCCGGGCTAAAGAAATAAAAACCGGTTTCTTTCAGGTGATTGTCTATCCGTTGTCTTTCGGCTGTAATAACTTCCAGGTCGAACGGATCATTGGCTTTCAGCAAGGTTTTCGGCATTGTTTCCCGAACAGCATTTTGTAATATGGAACTATCGCCCTTAAACTGCACCTGCTGCACATGGTATTGATTGCCCGTTTGCACCGTGTACAGGGCCGTTGCCTTTTTGCGTTTTACCGTAGTATCTCCCTCCAACTGCGCGTTAAAATACCCTTTGTTCACCATGTAGCTTTGCAAAACCTGAACATTATTCGTAAGGTTGAGTGTGCTTAATAAAACGGGCTGCTGCCCAAATCGTTCTCTTATCCATTTACCCGGTCCTTTTTTAGCCTTCGCGAATTTATTGTAAACATATAATTTAAAGGGCATGCCTAAAATTTTTGCATTAGGTACCGGCCGGGTAAGTGCTGTAAGTTGTTTACGTAACGCCTTTTTCTTTTTACCGGAGATCTGATTGTCCTTAAAATCGACCTTTGCCCCCGTATATAAAGCATCGCCGGGTGGCAGGTTTTTGGTGCTGGAACAGGCATAAAAAAATATTGTACACAGTACCAGCCATAAATAATATGTGCAGCTAGCTGTCTTCACGCTTTTCGGCTTCCCTGTTTTCAGGTGATAGAATATTAGTTTGTGGTGGGGTGGGTGGTGGTTGGTTCTTTTGTTCGAGTTCCCTTGCCCGTTGAATTCTTTGACGTCTTTCTTCACGGCCCTTTTTGCCAAGGAAGAGATTTTTGAATTTATTATAGTCAAGCGTAATAACAAATCCTACACCCGTTTCTATAACATAGCCTTCAATAACGCCTTCATATTCGTTTTTGCGATAAGCCCGCAACATATACCGGCGATCCTGGCTCAGGCTATAATCCACAGCTACATTACCTGCTATATTACTGGTGTTCCTATTGGTGTTCTGTGCACCTTCCAGTTCAAAATTACTGCCTATTGTTACGGTTAACCGGTCATTCAACAGGCGTTTTGACAATCCCACATTCAAATCGGTACGGGTTTGTGATGTACCGGTTGAATAATCATCAAAAGACGTTACATCAAAATTAAGATCAACGCCCTGTACCAGGTCAGAAGCCAGTTTGTTCAATTGTTCGGTTAATAATTTGCTGGCGCTTTGGCGGGCCAAAGATTCAGCGGTTAAACCACCGGCACTGCTTTCAAACGGATTTTCACCAACAAACCGGTTCAGTAACATCAGGGAGAATACCTGTTTATTTAACTCAGAAGGTTCCGCCCGCAACTGGGTAAGCCGGTAATTGATGGTAGTAGCTGTTCCTTTTGAGATCTCATTGCTTTCTTCGGGCAATTGAATATCAAAACTTACCTGCGGTTGTAACAATTCTCCCTGTAAAATCAGCATAACCTCAAAGGGCAATCGTTGCAAATAAACATTGCGCTCACTGGCGTTCTGTTCATCAATTTGGTTCTTTACCAGGTCTATTGGTGCCGCCTTCGTTTTATAAATAGCCGTTATGTTCAGATCGGCCTTGGTAGGTTCGCCATTCCAAACAATTTTGCTGCCTTCCTGTATTTCAAATTTCCGGCGTAATAAATTATAGTTTAGCTCGTAGGCGCCGCTTTTGATCTCATAAGAACCAGTCAGGGTGGTTTTACCGCTTGGATCAATACCACCCGAAAGCAATCCTTCCCCTTGCATCCGGATGAAATCTCCATTACCTTCATCGACCACTATACTGAATATGGCTTCTTTTTTAATTTCCACGTTGGCAGTAATATCCAAACCGGTTAAAAAAGACCTGTTCAGTGAATCGAAACCGGCACGGGTGTTTATAAACAAGGAATCATTCTCGGGTGCATCCATATCAACAAACTGCACTATACCTTCGCGTTTTACAACAGATGGATCCTGCTGTGGCAAAACCACCGTTATATTTGTTTTATCGGCAATGGTAATATTTCCATCCACAACAGGTTGCTCGGCCGTTCCTTTTATTCTCATATTGCTGCTAAAGATCAGTTGACCATAATACAGCCTGTTATGCTGTTTGGTGCTGTTCATTGCCTGAAAGTTGTTTGCCCTTACAACAAGATCAAACCGGTATTTTGAAAAATCGGTCGTATATACCATTCCATCGATGGTGGCTTTATTCTTTGCAGAATCTTCTATGATAAATTTGTCGAACCGGATGCCCTCATTGTTTACAGCCACCGTTTCATCTTCAATGTGGAAATAACTGTTGAGCATACTTAAATTGAATGCCGTTTGTTTAAAGTTCAGCCCACCGTTTATATTGAGTTTAGCAAACGACCCCGAAACATCAAACTTCCCCGTTACGCGGCCTGAGGCGTTTTTAATAGCTCCCATGGAAGCGCCTTCCAGGGTGGCCATATTTAATGTATCCAACGCCAGTTTAAATTTGAAGTCATTTCCGTTCACCGGTTTTAAATAAAAATCTCCGTTCACAGTTGCATGGTTACCGCGACCAGTTAAAAGAATATCAGCATTTATAATATCGGGGGTCGTATTTTTTGCTTTTACTATTATATTACCAACCGTATCGCCCTTGAAGTTGAGGTTACTGATGGTAACATCGCCTGAAAACAACGGTTGCGTGGTCAGGTTGTGTAATAAAATCTGTCCATCAAGTGTGCCATCCACCGCCATGGAATCGGAAGTAACAAAAGCAGCGAGGGTTGAAATTTGAAAACTGGTAAAGCTGGCTTCTGCCGGTGCGTTGAGCATATTCCCCCTACTCTTCAGGCTAATTTGCTGAAAGTTGTGGTTCAGCATAAAATTAGTGATGCGGATATCGTTGTTCCCGATGTGGATCACATTATCCGGCGCAACGCTCCAGAGATCATAGTTCAGCAAAAGGCTATCGGGTTTCAGACTGATATTATAAATACCGAATTCAGGTTGCTGCATGGATCCCGGTATTGCATATTGTATCCGTCCAGTGCGGTCATGAAAACGGGAGAAAAAATCTACTTTATCGTGGGCTGCGGTGGCGCGAATGAATGCATTGTGCACTGAATTACCACCGAGCTGTATTTGTTTCACCGTAGTAGAAAATTGTAACGTACTGTCGCGTGCGCCAGCATCCAATTGCAAATTATCAATAGCAATAGCATTGGTAACCAGCACCGGCATTTGCGCGTTGGCCCGCCAGCCACTATCACTGGCAAAATGGGCATTTACCTGTAGCGTCTGAAAACGCTGCAAGGTGGGAAATGCTATTTTTAATGCTGGATTATCGGTGACATATAAGGCCAATCTGAAATTATAAGGTGTTGTAGGAGCTGCCGGTTGTTTTGCCGGCATAATAGAAAAATAGGGTTGTACCGCCTGTGAAAAAATAGTTCCCAGTTGTGTCAGTTTATACACGCCGGCAATCCGGGCTTTGGCTATATCGCTTTCAATGGTAACGCCACTGCTATCTCCTGATTGATCCGCTATTATACGAACCGTATCCAGTTGTAACCGGTCGTTACCGGTTACCAGCAAGGAGTGAATGATGTTTACATTACCCTGCAAACTATCCGGGTTTATATTAGACAGATCGGCCACTATTTTTCCCCGGTAAACAACATCCAGGGGTGTTAAATGAAGCGGTTTCGTTTTAATGCTGTCTATCATTATATCGGCCAAAAGAGCCGGATCAGCCAAAGCCAGGTTCACAGAAATATTTCCGGCAAGGCTGATATTTTCATCAGCGATACTTACATTCCCTTTTGCCTGCTGGTCTTTGATAGCAGCATCGAGCTGTATGTTTTGATAATTATATTGTTGAAATACCACTGATCCTACGGTGCCTTTCAGGGTAGCATCGGCTGTTTGCTGGGTTAATCCCTTACCCTGCACCTGCAGGTTGGCAGATACCGTTTGCAGGTTGGGGTTTTTCAAAATGTTTCCGGCCTGAACCTGTTGCGCCTGTACCTGCATATTATAACTGGCCGCTTTCATATCCTGGTAATTGGCCATGGTTCCGTTCAACGCAATATTCCCCGACGAGCTTTTTACCTGCACATTGGTGCGCATTTGCTTCCCGTTTCCTTTAACAGTTCCGGTAAGCTGCATGGTAGCGGGTATCTCAACCTGATTGCGAACTGCTGCCGGGAGGAATTGTTCTGCATCATTTTTAGTAGTGCGTATGTCATTGATCCGTATATCGCCGTATAATTTTTCTATGGAAGGCAATCCTACTACTGTACCCGCAACATCAATGCGGGTATTGTTCCATCCCTGCAGCTGTAATACCCGGGCGGTAAGGCGATTGACCCGGCCTGTTACATCAGCGTTGATCTTAAACACCGTAGCCGGGTTATTAAATACAGGCTGACTTTTGAGATCGGGAACGAAATACAGTATGTCTTTATTGGAAACATAACAACCAGGCAGTACCGCCTTTATCTGTAAACTACCGATATCTTTTTGAATGCTTTCCAGCGAAGGATAATCGAGGTGAATAGTATGTTTGATGCGCGTACCAGGCGTTTGAACCAACAAACGGTCGGCATATATTTTCTGACCGGTATATAAAAAATCACCTTGCAGTTGCTGCAATACAAAGCCGCTTTGTTCTTTAAAAGCGGCTTGTTGTACAGAAGCGGTCATTGAATCTGCATCCAGTAAAACGTTGCTGGCCTGCAACGTAAGATCAGTGGCTTTCAGGTGGCCATAATCAAGCACCTGTTTTTGACGGGGCTGGTTTTCATCATCAAACTGAAAAAATGTTTTCCGGATATTTACATCACGTACATCTACCAACCAGCTTTGGGCTACAACATCTTTCGCTTCTGTTTTTGCTTTTTCAGCCACCAGTTTTGCCGATTCCGTTTTGCCCATCAAAACCCGGGTTTCTGAACCCAGTAACTGCAGCTGGTCAAGCACAATGCGACGGCCATTGAGATCAGCCGTATTCACCCGGGTATCCAGACTTAACACTTTTGCCTGCGTATAAAACGCCGACACATTATTCCGGTAATCGACATCTATGTTTTTTAACTGTACCCGTTTCAGGTTAATGACCGGCATAGGCGCCACCGATGAATCGTTGGCCACCACATCCTGCGCTGTTACCAATGGTTTAGATTGATACATTCGGGCTGTTAGTCCATCCAGGTCAACCACCGGCACATCGAAAATCTGCTTTTGCAGATCGAATTTTTTGATTTGGCTGTTGAACCGGTGAAGCTGAATGCTCCAGTCATTGCCCGAGATCGTATCCTGGTAAACAAACCGAATATCGTCGAGATACAGATTATCAAGTCCCATTTTAAGCGCTGCGGTATCAGCGGGATTTGCAGGCTTTTTATTTTCACTTACAAAAGCATCGATCAGAAATTGAAAATTGAATGCAGTATCCGGTAACTGTCGCTTTATTTTTGCGGTCATGTGTTGCAGCCTGAGGTCGCCTATTTGTACCTCATTCTGCAGTAATTTGAAAATGTTAAGACTGGCCTTAATGCGACCACCATACAAGAGCGTATCTTTTGTTTTGTCTTCAAGATATACATTATCCAATACGACAGAGGAGGGAAAACCAATATGAAGGCGGCCAATTTCAAAGCGGGTGCCCAACTTATGCTGCAGCCAGGCCTGTACTTTTTTCCGGGCAAAGTTTTGCACCGGTGGCGTTTGTACCAATACTGCTATCAAAAGCAGACTTGCTACGATCCACAAGAGTACTTTAAACGTTATTTTAACCGCTTTCTTCACGTAATTGGCTTTAGTGTACTGTATCTTCAATCAAAAACTATTACAACTAACAGGTTCCCATTTGAATATACGAAAACAAACAATAAATACCCATGCCATTGCAGAGTCTTAACACAACCTATTAATATAGATTGCCGGCGGGAGTAGGGTGTAGAATTAAATCTACGACTGGAATACTGGAATGATTAGGATTGTGTAGGATTAAGTGATTTGCTCAAACAGGATCACAATTACTGTATTACAAATCTCAAATCCTATGATCTTATCCCAACTATCCCATTATCCCAGTCATATTTTTGATTCGCCTATTTCCTTCGCTTCACGCTTTATAATAAAGACAGCGGTATCGGTGGGCTTTATGCCTGCACCATGCTGTATGGAGTATATTTTGGTGAACTCGGCGCCAAAAAACAGGATCAGGGAGGAATAATACACCCACACCAAGATCACTATTATTGAACCGGCAGCGCCATAGGTTAAGCCCACATTTGATTTTCCGATATATAAACTAATCAGGAATTTACCCAGCATAAAAAGCAGGGCGGTAAACGAAGCTCCAATGAACGCGTCTTTCCATTTAATGGTCGCATCGGGCAGTACTTTAAAAATGATGGCAAACAGGGTGGCAATAATCGCAAAGATCATTACCCAGTTCACTATATAAAACACGACAATAGTAACACTTTCAAAATAGTACCGTAGTTTCTCATTTAACAATTCAATTAAAGCGTTAATAGTAAGCGATACCAATAGAATAAACCCACAACTAATAACCAGTGAAAAAGAGATGAGGCGGTTGGTTATAAATCTCAACCACCCTTTTTTGGGCTTTGCGCGTATTGCCCAGATATAATTTATGGAACCCTGAATTTCGGTGAATACACCGGTGGCGCCCAGGATCAATAAAATAATCCCTATTATAGCCGCCGTTACGCTTTGCTGACTTTGTTGAAGATTGGCTATAATACTTTGTATTTGTGCGGCAGCGGCGCTCCCAACCAGCAATTTTATCTGACCATACAATTTCCCTTCTACTGCTTCACGGCCGAGGAATATACCGGCAAATGAAATAATGACAATCAGCATGGGGCCCAGCGCAAAAATGGTATAATACGACAAAGAAGCACTGAGCTTTATACAATCGTCGTCTAAGAACTCAGTAACGGACTGTTTAAAAATTTTCCAGGTATTTGCCATTATTCTAAAAATGATCATACACAATTACAGTAAAAAGAATGTTCCGATACTAATGCAATAACATGGCTACTGTATAATGCGCAAAAAGTTCCACAACCTGCCTGTTTTGCAAATACAATTCTTCTCAACCAGGCGTCTTCCCCTTCGTGGCAGTATATTTTTATTAGATAAGGTATATTACGCAACCTAAAAATTATTCACCATGAGAAGCATACTTTATCTTGTTGCAGTGATTTTAGTCATAGGCTGGCTATTAGGTTTCTTCGTGTACAGTGCGGGTGGCTTAATACATATCTTAATTGTACTGGCCGTTATATCACTTATACTTGGCTTAATGCGTAGCACTTAGTTAATATCCTTCATATAGTAAGTTTCAATTAAGACCCAGGTCCCGGTATAACCGGGACCTTTTTGTTGGAACACTGTGAATGAAAAAAGGGTCCCGATGCATCGGGACCCTTTATCGCGTATGTATATATAATGGAAAAATATCGTTAGTTGATCATGACTTTTTCGTTCCGTGACTCCACATCCAAAATGAACTTATATACAAACGGATCGGCAAGGTTTCCACAGCCGTCAATTAATGTCCCTTTTACACCGTCAGCTGTTTCAATTACATACAATACCGCACTATCGTGGGGGTCAGAAAAACCTTCGAACCGGAATGAGGTAATTACCTTTACTTCATTAGGGCTGTATAGTTTTCGGGTACTGGATGATTCAAGCCCTTCGCGGGTAGCAATGAAATCTTCCTTGTAACCGTCGTCTACCACCTTGCTCAAACACGACACCATGCTTTTTATGTAAGGAGTTGACCTGTTATAATCTGTTTTCATACCCATTTTATTTACTTACTCAATTACTTATAAAAATTTTTGCCACACACATTTCCCGACTTTACTCATCAAAAGGTGTATTTATTTCCACACATGCATACCATTTTTCGTATATATTCAACAATTTGAATAGTTTATGTGTACACATAAAACAAACAGGCCAGGTAAGCGATTTACCCGGCCTGCGTTTTTGCTCTACAGTACTAAAGCCACTATTTTGTAATTATCTGCTTATTTCGTGCATATCCCTGTACTTCTTCACCATATCATGCGAATTTTTCAACGAAGCTTTCTGAGCGGTAATGAGCTGTCTGATATCTGTCGCCAGCGGAGCGTCAGTGGATAGCGCATCCTCATATGCCCGTTGGGCAGCATCTTCACCATATTCACAGGAAGCCAACAGAGCATGTCTGTCCTTTCCGGTAAACATATCCTTAACATTCATCCAGGCCCGGTATATTTTACCTGCTGCGGTGGTACCGGTTGCAGGTTCACCACCTAACCTACCTACCTGCGCAGTTAGCTCAATAGCATTCTGGCGGCTTTCATCTGCCAGTCGCTCAAATATGGTTCTTAGATCAACATCTACAATTTTTGTATCTTCTGCAGCTCTTGTATACCCTGCAGTACGATCATTATTGATTTTAATAAGATCGTTCAATACTTCGATCACTTCCTTATTTTGATTCTGTGCCATATAATCACAATTTTAGTTTGCTAATAGTTGATTACATTCTTTATACAACGTGATGCATCACACGTAAATACCGCTCCAGTTTTATTCAGAATGTGAAGCGAAAACATGTACAATAACATCACCTCAGCATAAAACGCTACTACTATAGATATTAAAAAATTATTCCCATCTGTTTTACAGGCTACTATGAAAAAGATCTATTTTGAATGGGAAACCACTTCTACATTTTACTGATAACATTGTCAACAAACTACATTATGTAACACAATCCAAAACGATTAGCGGTGGCATGGGAATTTGCGCCACTATACGAGTATAATAAATTCAACAATTTTAAAATGATTAAGTTATGGCTAGATATTCAAAAAAGGCGCAAAAAACAGTTGAGAGTGCCGTGCATCGTAAGAAAAAAGGAACATTGCGCAGTGGCAGAAGCGGTAAAAAAGTAACCAGTCGCGATCAGGCTATCGCCATCGGATTATCAGAAGCCAGGAAGAAAGGTGCCAAAGTACCTGCACCCAAAAAAAAGAAAAGCGCGAAGAAAAGTGTAGCTAAGAAAAGCGTGGCTAAAAAAAGAGTGGTTAAGAAAAAGGGCGCTAAGAAATCTGCGATGGGAAGAAAGGCAAGTAGTAGATAAAGATGCGGAACGAAGCGTTCTGAACGCTCAACGCAAAACACGGAACGCTTAAGGCAAATGGTATCTACTTGCGACTTTCAACTTGCCAGCGCCTACGTGCTCCGACGCTGACGGCCGTCGGCCAAAGCCTATGGCGTCGGACGAAGCTCTGGCGCAAGCCTCTACAGCTTCAGCGCCCCCGACGAATCGGGGGCGGAGGGCACCCATTCACCCCAATGACCCCGTTTGAACATGAGCGCGAAAAATTCATTCTGACGGGGCATCTTCCGGGCGGGCATTCACCGCCGTTGACCATTCACCACCATTGACCCATAAAAAGTCCGGAAGAAAATTGAAAATTGCACCTTAATGAGAGTAATAGTATTCCGGACTTTGGATCAGGTTGAAAATTGGGAGAGAGAGAAAGTAATCAGTATAGCTATATTAGAACGAGACAGTGAGACATTGAATCATTAAGGACATATACCGATCCGATAGGACCGAAAAAGTCCGGAAGAAATTTGCACCTTAACGAGTGTAAAAGCCTTTCGGGCTTTCACCTATATAAAATAAAAAACCCGATGTAGAAACATCGGGAGTCCTTGGTTAAGGCCTGATTTGTAGCGTAAGTTTATAATGAGTTTATAAAGTCAATTTTTTACCGGCTTCTGTTGCTATCTCACTGCTGCTTTTACTTCACCGGATACATATATATTTTTATAAAAACTATGCCTAAAATTTTAAACGGGAACAATTTGCATCTGTAGAAAATAGTTCCCATTATAGGTTAACTTTTGTGGAATGACTGTAGAATTTTCATCAAAATCTGCTCATCTGTATGCAAACCGGTCTTGTCATCGGGTTTTTCCAGTTCATCCAACCCCGCCAGGTATTTATTCAGATTATTTTCTTCGTATAATGCTATCAGTCCGGGATGTACGTAGTATTTTTTACATACAGTGCGGGTATTACCCAACTTTAGGCTTACCTCATCCAATGCAGCCACAATATTTCTTTTATTTTCTGAAGCCGTTACAGCTTCCCCTATTGAGTGTAGCGACCTTAACAGATTAAGAGAACCTGCCCAGGTCCTGAAATCCTTTGAGGTGAAGTCAAGCCCTGTAGTCTCTTTTATATAGCTGTTTATCATACCTGAATCAATAGACTGGGGTTTACCCTCCTCATCATAATACTGAAATAATTCTTTCCCGGGTATTTCACGGCAATTTTTCACAATATTGGCAAGCCGTTTACTTTTGAGGGTTATATCATGGTTCACGCCTTTTTTACCTGTAAAGGAAAACCTGAGCGTAGAGCCATCAATGGCCACATGCTTATCTTTCAAGGTGGTAAGGCCATGTGAACCGTTTTGTTTTTCATACTCACCGCTGCCAACCCTTATGTAGGTACGCTCCATTAAGCTGACAACAGTGGCGATCACTTTTGTAGCCGATAAGTTTTTTTGCTGTAAATCAATCTCTAATTGGCTTCGTAAAACCGGTAATGCTTTTCCAAATTCATATAAGCGGTGAAATTTGGTTTCATTACGTAAAACCGACCACAAAGGATGGTAACGGTATTGTTTACGCTTACGCATATCCAAGCCGGTTGCCTGAATATGACCGTTCGGCAAAGCGCATATCCACACAGACGTCCAGGAAGGTGGAATAGCCAGGCTGCGGATCCGCTGAAGATCCTCTTTTTTGTGTAGGGGCTTACCCTCGTACACGTACATATATCCTCGTCCTTTTTTATAGCGTACGATACCCGGCTGGGTATCTGAAATATAAATAAGATCGGCCAGGGTTGCAGATTTTGCATAATCCCGGTGAATTTTTAAAAATTGCCTGTGCGACACTTTTGCCAGTTGCTCCATTAGCCTCCGGTTTTACTTCTCATTTTGAACTCATGTATATTTTCCGCTTCACTTAGCGAATGCGTGCTGCTTACATTATTTTCCTTCTCGGCCAGCTTGGCCAGTTTTATGTAGAATTTTTTGATTTTATCCAGTTCTTCTTCGGTGAGGTCTTCAATATCGATCAGGCGATTGCTCGCTTTTTCATTACAGGCTATTAATTCATTCAATTTCAGCTGAATGGCAGTAGTATCTTTATTCTGGGACTGTTGAATAATAAACACCATCAAAAAAGTAACGATCGTAGTTCCGGTATTGATCACCAGTTGCCAGGTATCGGAGAAACCAAATATGGGCCCGGTTACACCCCATAGAATAACAACGGTTAAGGCGGTTATAAAAGCCATTGGCGAACCGGTTGCCTTCGTTACTTTATTCGACATTTTCTCGAACAGCATGGAGAAGCTGTTCTTCTTTTTTTTCGTTCGCATAACTTTAAATTTAGAAATGGCAGGAAGTAAAATCCCCATATAAAGGAGGTAAGTATAGGCAAAAAAAAGTCAGGCCAGGAATGGCCCGACACCAGTAGACCTTAAAAAACCCCTAAATCTATAACCAGAACTAAAAAAGTTATACCAGCCTTTTTATTTGAGGCTATTGAATACTGTTTTTAATGAATTATTAATAACTCCGTCCTACTTCTCTTCTCCTTCATGCCCTTCCTCAGTAGCTCCTTCCTCATTTATTCCGCTTTCTGCAATACTGGTAAGCAATTCATCTGCTTCCTTTTCTTCCTGCAGTGTTTCAGCCAGTACTTCGGCTACATCGTTCATGTTAATAGTTTTCGCCAGTTGTACCAGACTGCCGTAGGTAGCAATTTCATAATGTTCTACCTTTTGAGCAGCCATAATAAGGGCTACATCGCGGGTAGCAGTTTCCTCCTCAGTGTCTTCAATAATTTGCTGTGCCTCTTTAACCAGTCCGTCCATGGCTTCACATTTCTTTGCCTTGGCCGTTTCCCCCATCATCTTAAATACTTCTTCCAAACGGCTTACATGTTCTTCTGTGGCAGCCTGGTGATCGCCAAAGGCATCGGCCAGTTCCTCAGAGGTAGCCGCTTTTTGCATCTTGGGCAATTCTTTAACAAGATGTTTTTCGGCCCAATAAATATCCTGTAATTCATCAATAAAAAACTTCCTTAGTAATGACTGGTTATCCATTTTACCTGCAGATGATTTACTACTACTCTTATTAGTCTTCGTAGATCCCTGATTTTTCGAACTCCTCGCTGATCTTTCCATAACGCATTGTTTTGTGGTGATAAAAAACGGATTGTATGTAAATGATGAAAATCGGATGCCACGATTACAGGCAAGCAAGTGAGGTATGTGTAGAAAAAACTCTACGTGAAAGGGCTGCAACTGCCGCATCGGGTACATTCTGTTACTGGTATTTGTTTTGAACTTTACCTTATTCTAATCTTAAAACACACACATATGAGACCCGCTAACACCATACCTTTCTTACAGGACAAAATTCAGGGAATAGGCAGTGCGTTGTTTTATAATTTAAGCGGAGGCGTGTTAAAATTCCCAACTACCATCGTATCCGTTCTAAAAGTAGATGAAGTAGCTAATATCTGGTTCTTTACCAACCGGCCTGAGCAGCAGCTAAACGAATTTGACCGCGAGTTTCCGGCTCACATGCAATTCTATCGCAAAGGGAAAGGTTATTACCTTCAAATAATTGGAAAAGCTTATATCATAAATGACCCCGAAGAATTAAACGGATTGATAGGGCTGTCGGATGAAATAAAAGCAAAAGCTTTTAAAGAAATGGTTTTGATAAAAGTAAAGATCGGCAGCGCAAAATATTATTT
>DASUVL010000879.1:0-6762 GCA_036379015.1 Niastella sp. | reverse complement strand
GCAATTACTGGCCAACAGGCCGGATATTAAACAGGCAGAACTGGAATTAGCGGCGGCGAAGCTGGATGTAAAAGTAGCGCGGGCTGAGTTCTTCCCGTCACTGGGCATATCAGGAGCGGTTGGGTTACAGGCGTTCAATCCTACTTATTTGTTCCGGTTACCAGAGTCGTTGTTGTATAACCTGGCCGGTGACCTGGCAGGGCCATTGATCAACCGCAATGCCATCAAAGCCGAGTTTAACAATGCCAATGCACGGCAACTGCAGGCGATGTATAACTATGAGCGAACCATTTTAAATGCGTACCTGGAAGTGTCTAACCAGTTATCCAACATCAGTAACCTGGAAAAGAGTTATGATCTGAAATCTAAACAGGTGGAGACACTGACACGGTCGATAGACATTTCCAATGATCTGTTCAGGAATGCACGGGCCGATTACCTGGAAGTGCTGATGACCCAACGGGATGCCCTGGAATCAAAACTGGAACTGATAGAAACGAAAAAAGACCAGTTGAATGCGGTAGTAAATATTTACAGAGGCTTGGGAGGTGGTTGGAGATAAAAAGTGAACCAATCAAGACAGAGGGCCCCGTCTATGGCGGGGCTCTTTTTTTTATGTGCGTCAGCCGTTGATCAAAGCTACTTATACCCTACTTATGCCCTAAGCATATTTATCGCTGCGCCAAATTGCTGCCATATACATGTGTTCAATGAATCCATAATCAATTTAAATTTGTACCTGATCTCATTTACTAATATAGATTAAATAATCAATATAAGAGCGCCAAATTGGTGTAGGCATTCATGTATAATGAAAAATCATCATTCACGCTTCATATTTAGAAAAAATAAAAATATTTCCACCCGATAGCCCTAATAAGCAGTTCACCCTTCTTTAGGTAATTACTAAGGGTTAACCCTGGCAATTTTTTCTATGAAAAGAATAATAGCTGTTTCCCTATGCTGGCTTTGTATTCTGATAAAACCCTTGCGGGTGGGTGCTCAGGATATAAATAATGTGATGGTAAGTATTGAATTGAAAGGAGCTTCCATGGAGGACGCATTTTCCCGCATAGAAAAAATGACTCCTTTTAAATTCAATTATAAAAGCGCAGACATAACCAATATTACAGACATTTGGTATAAACGGCCATCCATATCTGTAAAGCAAATACTGGATGATCTGTTTTCCCAAACATCGTTGCAGTATGAGGTTATGCAAAATTATATCCTGGTCAAAAGGATTAATTACGCGTCGGCACGCAAAGTAACAATTTATGGATTTGTTACAACCGTTAATTCCGGTGAGGCATTGATTGGGGCCACCATTAGCATATCTGGCGATAAAGTGTATTCTTCCACCACCAATGCATATGGCTTTTATTCAATATCCGTTCCGTCAGGTACATACTTGTTAAATTGTTCTTACGCGGGGTTTAATGATCATGAAAAGGAAATAAATATTCCAAAAACCTTACAAACTAATATTGGATTAACGCCAAAAGCCAACGCTGTTCTGCAAACGGTTACTGTATCCTCAAGCACACATAAAAACAAAGCACAACAGGTTATTACGGGCAATCACCGGTTAAATATTTCAGACCTTAAGAAAATGGTTATGGCCGGCGGTGAGCCGGATGTTTTAAAAAGCCTGCAGTTCTTACCAGGCGTTCAGGCCTCCAATGAAGGGGTCACCAATTTATCGATCCGTGGCGGATCACATGACCAAAACCTCATATTACTGGATGAGGCCCCGGTGTATAATCCGAGTCATACCCTTGGCTTTTTTTCTGCTTTTAATACCGATGCGCTGAAAGACGTTACGCTATATAAAGGGGTATACCCCGCTCAATACGGCGGACGTTTATCTGCTGTTGCCGATATCAGGATGAAAGAAGGTAATAATATGAACCATACAGTTGCCGGCGGTATAGGTTTAGTGGCCAGCCGGCTAATGTGGGAAGGTCCCCTTAAAAAAGAAAGATCTTCATTTCTGCTGGCAGGCAGGTATAGCAATTTGGGCATGTTGCTGAATCAGTCGAAAGTATCAAAACTTATTAAGGCTCGTATAAGCAACAGCCGGGTCTCATTTTATGATCTCAATGCCAAGTTCAATAGCATTATTAGCAAAAAAGATCGCATTTATTTATCGGCCTATACAGGACATGATCAGTTTTTATTGAATGTGATCGATAAAAATGATGAGATGGAATGGGGAAATACAACTATAACAACCAGGTGGAACCATGTTTTCAATCCTGGTTTATTTGCTAATACTTCACTACTATACAGTAATTACAATTACTCCCATGCTACACCGGAAGATACCAGGAATTTTACATGGAAAGCCAAATTGCAGGAAGTTACATTCAAAACAGATCTCGACTGGATGATCAATACCAGTAACCTTTTTAAATCGGGCGCAGGCATCACCTCGCAGAATGTATTACCAGGCAAAATAGTTCCAAATGATGCTAATTCGGTGTCAAAAGAAGTTGTACTGAAAAACCGGAGATCCGCTTTGTTGTTTGCCTATATCAGCCATGAACTAAAAATAAACAAACGCATAAGCATCAATTACGGGGTTCGGGCAACCTGTTTTGCAGCATTAGGCGATGCCCTGGTATATACTTATAATGCAGATACAACCGCAGTAATCGACAGTACCTGGTATCCGAAAGGAAAAACTATCAAATCATATTTTGGCGCTGAACCCAAAATAACAGCCAGACTTTTAACGTCTCCCACCTCTTCCGTAAAAATTTCTTACGGCAGGAACTATCAGTTTCAACACCTGTTAACCAATTCGTCTGTTGGTTTGCCAACCGATATCTGGATACCTTCCGATACGTACTTTAAACCTCAGTATGCTGACCAGTTTTCGGCAGGGTTGTATAAAACATTTCTAAGTGACGCCTACGAAGCAAGCCTGGAAGGGTATTATAATAGATCCCATAACATTATTGATTTCAGAGATAATGCAGAAGTGTTTTTAAATGATAAAATTGAGACCCAGGTATTAACCGGGCAGGGAAAAGGATATGGACTGGAATTTCTTTTGAAAAAAATTAAAGGTCGCTCTACAGGATGGATCAGCTATACCCGGTCAAAATCATTACGCCGGATCAATGGCGTAAACAATAATGAATGGTACCCACCCACGTACGACCGCCGCCATAACTTCTCGCTGGTATATAACTGTCAACTTACTGAAAAGATAAGCTTATCCGCCAATTGGATCTACCGGAGCGGAGGACATACTACGGTTCCTGTTGGCACGTATATTTCCAATGGTATCCGCTTTATATATTACAGTAAAAGGAACGGGTATACCCTACCAGCCAACCACCGGCTCGACATCAGTGCGTCGTGGAAGCCAGGGTTGCGAAAAAACAAAAAATGGCAAAGCGAATGGGTGCTCAGTATCTATAATGCATACAACAGGAAAAATGTTTTTGCCCTGTTTGTAAACCAGGATCCACAGCAATATGCCAATACCCAGGCCTCCATGGTATACGTGCTGGGTTTTATACCAACAATAACATACAATTTTAAATTTCAAGGTAGCATACCATGAATCTACGATACTATATAACAGGCATTGCTTTCATTACGGCAATAGTGGGATGTACTAAAAGTTTTAACCTGGAGCCGGAGGAAACACCACCTTTATACGTCATTGAGGGACGGGTTAGTAATATGCGCGGGCCTTATTATATACGGATAACAAAATCAACCAACTTACTCAACATACCTAACAATTCTTCTGCATATGGTCTTGATAGTGCTGTACCTGTAAAAGGCGCCCTGGTAGTTATTGCTGACGATATGGGAGTTAGAGACACGCTGATACCGTCTACAGGTACCGGTGCCCCCAGAAATTTCTATTATTATCGTAACGGCATTATTGATTCTGGCATGGCTCCATTTTATACTCCTTTTTACACGAATGACCGGGGATATTATGAAACAACAAAACTAACTGGCCAGCCTGGTCACCATTACCACCTTACGGTACTTATTGGCAAAAACGAATTCCATGCATCCGCTTATATGCCGCCTGTACCAACACTTGATTCGGCTGTAATAAAAGAAACGGTAGTAGACCAGTATGGCAATAAAGGATATCTGCCTTTTGTTTGGTTTAAAGAGCCTGAAACTGAAAATAATTATTATTTGTTTCAATATAATAACATAACACATTATCTAAACGATGTTATAAATGAAACCAATTTTTCATCTATGTTCTTTCCATTCTATGTGCTCGATGATAAAACGATGCCGGCGTATGTAAAAGGCCTGGGAATGCGGGTAATTGTATCATCTCAATACCGGTATGGTGATAATTATCCATACAGTAAGCCTTCAGAACCGAAACAGGTGAAATTGTCATCTCTAACAAAGGAAGCGTATGAATATCTTAACGTGCAGGGAAAGCAATTTGAAAATGATGGCAATATTTACAAACCAGTGCCTGTTACCCCAAAAGGCAACATCAGCGGAAATGCATTGGGGCTTTTTTGGGCAACCCAGGTCTCCTATAAGCTGGTTATGCCGTAAAGTTTATTTGTCGCCCGATAGTCCCAACAAGCTGCTCACCCTTCTATAAGTAAATAAAAAGGGGCAGCCCCGGTAACAATTTTTTATGAAAAGAATAATATCCGTTTCCATTTTCCTGCTTTTTATACTATTAAAAACCCAGAGCGTTGATGCCCAGGATATAAATAAAGTGATGATAAGCATTGAATTGAAAGGAGCTACCCTGAGAGAGGCTATTACCCGCATTGAAAAAGCGACTCCTTTCAAATTCAATTACAGAAGTGCAGACATAGCCACCTTTACAGAGATCTGGTATAAACAGTCATCCCTATCTGTTAAAAAATTACTGGATGAGCTGTTTTCCAATAGCTCTTTGAAGTATGAGGTTATGCAAAACTATATTTTGATCAAAAAGATCAATCCGCCGCCGCCTAAAGTAACCCTGTTTGGATTTGTTACAACAATTAATTCCGGCGAAGCATTGATTGGTTCTACCATTAGCATCTCCGGAGATAAAATGTATTCAACCATTACCAATTCATATGGTTTTTATTCGATAACTGTTCCAGTAGGAACCTATTTGCTGAATTGTTCCTACACCGGGTTTACTGATCATGACCAGGAAATTCATATTCAGAAAACTATACAAAGTAATGTTGAGCTAACGCCAAAAGCCAACGCTGTTCTGCAAACGGTTACTGTATCATCAAGTACACATAAAAACAAAGCACAACAGGTTATTACGGGCAATCACCGGTTAAACATTGCAGACCTTAAAAAAATGGCTATGGTCGGCGGTGAGCCGGATGTGTTGAAAAGCCTGCAGTTCTTACCAGGTGTTCAGACCACCAATGAAGGAGTCACCAATTTATCGATCCGGGGCGGATCGCATGACCAGAACCTCATATTACTCGATGAGGCCCCGGTATATAATCCCAGCCATTCCCTGGGCTTTTTTTCAGCTTTTAATACCGATGCGCTGAAAGATGTTACATTGTATAAAGGGGTATACCCTGCACAATACGGCGGGCGCTTATCTGCCGTAGCTGATATCAGGATGAAAGAAGGCAATAATAAGCAGCAAACCGTTGCCGGCGGTATCGGTTTGCTGGCCAGCCGGTTGATTTGGGAAGGTCCCCTTAAAAAAGAAAGATCTTCGTTTATGCTTTCGGGAAGGTATAGTAACGTGGGTACATTGCTTAATTTGTCGAAAGTATCAAAACTGATCAAGGTGCGTGTAAACGGCAGTCGGGTTTCATTTTATGATCTCAATGCCAAGTTCAATACCATTCTGGGCAAAAAGGACCGCATTTATTTATCGGCCTATAAAGGACAGGATCATTTTTTACTCGATCTATTCGGCAAAAATGATGACATGAACTGGGGAAATACAACCATAACAACCCGATGGAATCATGTTTTCAGTCCCGGTTTATTTGCCAATACCTCACTCCTGTTCAGTAATTATAATTATTCCTATGCTAATAAAGACGATACCAGGAATTTTATCTGGAAAGCAAAATTGCAGGAAGTTACCTTCAAAACAGATTTCGACTGGATGGTCAACAACAATAACCTGGTTAAATTGGGTACTGGTATCTCTTTGCAAAACGTATTACCAGGCAAGATAATTCCGCAGGCTGCTAATCAGGCTTCCAAAGAAATTGTGCTGAATAACCGAAGGTCCGCTTTGCTGTTTGCCTATATAAGCCATGAACTAAAAATAACTAAAAGCATAAGTATCAACTATGGTGTTCGGGCAACCGGTTTTGCAGCATTGGGCGATGCCCTGGTATACCGGTATAATGCAGACACAACAGCCGTTATTGACAGTACCTGGTATCCGAAAGGAAAAATTATCAAATCATATTTTGGCGCCGAGCCAAAAATAACAGGCAGACTATTAACGTCCCCTACTTCTTCCCTGAAAATTTCTTATGGCAGGAACTACCAGTTTCAACACCTGTTAACCAATTCTGCTGTTGGTTTACCAACAGATATCTGGATGCCTTCCGATGCGTACTTTAAACCTCAGTATGCCGACCAGTTTTCAGCAGGGGTGTACAAAACATTTTCAGGTGATACCTACGAAGCAAGCCTGGAAGGGTATTATAGTAAATCCTATAACATTATTGATTTCAGAGATAATGCAGAAATATTTTTGAATGAAAAAATTGAGACCCAGGTATTAACCGGGCGAGGCAAAGGATATGGACTGGAATT
>DASUVL010000878.1:0-6140 GCA_036379015.1 Niastella sp. | reverse complement strand
CGCTACCGGAGCGGCTTTCCAACCAGCCCTGGGCCAGCAATTCATCATATGCCTGGATCACCGTTTTACGATGCACCTGCAGCCAGTCGGCCATTTGCCGGGTGCTGGGCAACCGGTGGCTGGCCTGTAGATTGCCTTCTTTAATAAATAGCATTAACTGGTTGGCAATCTGTAAATACACAGGTTGCACACTGTCTTTATCAATTATAATAAGCGTTGAAAGTGCCTGCATGGTAAAAGTGGACTACTGACTTTATACAAACCGGATGATTATCCCCACCCAATAAAGATACAATTTTGTAAAAAATTCAACCAATATGGCACCACAGTCACATCTTATTCCCAGCCGTTCAGCCAAAAGAGCCCAGTACGATAAAGAAACGATCTACTCCATTTTAGATGAGGCGCTTTTCTGTACCGTCAGTTATGTGGCCGACAACAAGCCATTTTCCATCCCTACCGCTTTTGTGCGGTATGAGAATAAATTATATATCCATGGCTCCGTGGGTAGTCATTTCATCTGGGAACTGGAAAAAGGCGTGCCAGTTTGCATTTCGGTAACCCTGATCGATGCATTGGTTGTTGCCAAATCGGCCTTCTCCCATTCGGTAAATTACCGGTCGGTAGTGCTGTTTTCACAAGGAGTAAAGATAGAAGATGCCAATTTTAAAGCATCAGCGCTGGAATGGCTTACCAATAAGATAGTGCCAAACAGTTGGGATTACTTGCGGCCTATGAAAGAAAATGAAGTCAAAAAAACAACTGTGCTGGCTTTTGATATTGACGAAGTTTCTGCCAAAATAAGGGCCGGTATGCCGAATGACGAAGAAGAAGACAAACCACTTCCCATTTGGTCGGGCATTATACCCATTGAAACATCCCGGCGCGATCCGATAGCAGATGATCTGAGCCGCAATATTCCTTTACCCAGACACCTATTGCCAATTAGCTAATTTGCTAATGTGATAATGTGCTAATTGAAATACATTATCATGCTGGAAATAGGAAAGGCTTATACTTTGTCAGGAATTTGCTTTACTGGCGGCTCTACGCTTGTGCTGGCGTTGGTTAATGGTACCTTGTTCCTTTGCCGGTATAAGATGAACCCATACGCGAACATGGAAATGGAGACAATGGCAATAAGCACGCTCCATTTTTTATTACTGTTATCCAGCGAATGTTTGCTTTCGTTATACTGGTCTACCGTTAATATGGGATCGCCATTCAATGTAACACTATAGGTATAAATGGTAGCCCATTCATAATGCTTTTCAAAATACCCGGGCACTTCCGTTTTCTTTATTTTGACTGCGTATTCATGTTTCAGGATTGATAACTCAACCGGTGTGCCCCGGCCGGCTCCCCGCAGTTGTTTTGTATTTATAGAGTTAAACCCCACGCCATCTATATGAAAGTTTATACCCGGGAATTCCAGCAAATACAACTGCATGTACCCGAATTTATTTCTGCTGGATGATGTTTTAATATCCGGTGGCATGCTGAGTCGACCGCTTAGCGTGATCAACTTGCTTCCATCGACTGAAAATTCCGGCGAAATGACCGACTTAATGGTAAAACCCAATAAAAATGCCCCGGTTACCATTAAGATCACACCGGTGCCCCGGTTTTCGAAGCGGGAGTGCCGTGTAATGGGAAGATCAAATTTCCGCTTTACCTTCCATTTCACCAGTTGCTGAATAAGCTCCTCATGATTGTGGATCAGTGGCTCGGGCAATACCACATCTTCGCCGGATGTTTTGAGGATGATATAATTGATCTGCTTGCGAACGGATACCGAGTATGCCGTAATTTCCCCTTTGCTGATAATGCGTGAAGAAAACCGCCATTTTATTTTTAACTGATCTTCGTAAATGTCAACGGCTTTAAATCCCTGTATGGTCACCAGCAGTATAAAAAAGAAGAACATGGTGAGGCTGGTAGCGGCGATCAATACATCGATCTGTACATACCTGTATGCAAAGGCATGTTGAAATATGTAATACGAAATAACCGACATCATGGCAAACAAAATCAGGATTAAAAGCCATTGCCGGTTGTTGAATTTACCTTTTGAAATTACCGCCATGTTTGTAATGTATATTATCCCCTCGTATAAAGTTCAAAAGATAGAAAAAAATTGTGATGCAGAAATAAAATAAGGTGAGCCATCCGCTGAAAAGCGAATAACTCACCTCTGAATTGTTGTTTTTACGGTATGTTTCCCCTACTTCACAAATCGCTTCGTCACCTGTTTGCCCTGTTGCGTGTACACCAGCACATAAACACCCGGGGAAAGTGTTGAAATATTGATCCGGTTTGAAACCGGTCGAACTGTCATTACCTGCCGGCCGGTGATATCGTATATCCGTACGGGCATACCGGCCAGGTTGGGTGCTTCAAAAAACCTGATCTCCTGTTGCCCGGGTATGTTGGAGATGGTATTATCCGTTGCCCCTATGCTTTGCGTACGTGCCGTGGCAGCCGATGCTGTACTGATCACTACGGAAGACACTTTGTCGTTCCAACCATCATCTACCAAACAGGCATCACTGGCTGTTTTGTTGAGCGTGGCGCCTGCATAATTATCATCCCAATATAAGGTTACCGAATAACCGCTTTGTACAGCTAACGATGATATATCATCATTCAAAATTCCATACGACCGAAGCCTGGTGAGCGTATAACTTCCGGTAGCCAGACTAACCGCGTACCCTGTGTAATTACAGTCTTTATACATAGTAGCTGCCGGCGTATTAACCCCACCGCCACCGAAGACATTGTTAATGGCTGCTGCGTATGCTTCTGTACCGGTTGTATTATCAAAGTCATCATATAACCACATAAAACCGCCGTCAACGCCGCAATTGTTTTTCCAGGTAGTTAATTGGCTTTGTACCTGGCTGGTTGTTTTTTCTGCATCCCACAAACCCGCATACACCGGAATACTGCCAAAATTCCAGTTACAGGGATTATTACCCGCACCACCGGCATAACATTGCAGGTCTACCCGGTCAACGGTACCGGCGCGTTGACTATTGGTATTCGTGGCTACGCTGGTCCAGAAAGAAGCAGCTGTATATGGCACCAGTGATACCTTAAATCCTAAACCACCCAACATCACGGCAAAGGCAGTGGCTGTATTGACGTCGTAGGTGCTTTCATCATCAAACCCAATGGCATCCACAGCCGGAAAAGTATTTCTCAACGCCAGGAAATTCTGGTACAAAACACTGGTAGTGCCTGTACCCTGCGCATTGATCAGGTTCCTGATGTTGGCAAAGGTAGAAGAGCCCCAGGCGCTTAAACAAAATTCAAGCCGGTTGATAGTGGTAGGCGCCGATTTCAACGAAGCTATATCACCTGCAAAATTAGGATAGGAAGAACCGCCGATATACGAACCATTCTGCACCAATGGAAATTCGGCATTGAAATTCAAATTGCCGCTTGCATCAATGTGAATGGTCCATACCACAACACACGTATAACCGGAACCTTTTAATTCACTGATGGAATAGCTGCGGTTCTTGTAGACCGGCCCACCGGCATAAATACCCGAGTTGGCGATCGTAGCTTGAACGATTCCTATAAGCAAGCAAATTGTTATAATATGTTTCATGATCTTTTGTTTGTTAGTTTGAGCGACCTGTAAGGTGCACCGACAGGTCTGGTTTTATTAATAGACTAAACCTGTCAGGATCGCTTACACGAACTGTTTATTCAAGCCCCATGGCGAATCCGCCAGCTGGCGGATCTTCTTGTTACCGCTTCACAAATCGCTTCGTGATCGTTTTATCATTATTAACTACCATCAAGGTGTAAACTCCCGAACCCAACCTCGACACATCAATATTATTTGTGGTATACCTGGTTCGCAGTACTTCCCTTCCCATTGCATCGAGCACTTTGATCGTTGCACCCGACAATGGCTGTAGCGTATTGAATCGTAACTCCTGAAGAACAGGATTTGGATAGATGATCAATTGCTTATCAATTACAGCAGACGTTTTAGATCTTGCAGTGGTTAAACTGGTTGCGGTTACCCTTAGAGAAGACGTTAAATCATTAAAACTATTACCTACCAAACAAGCATTATCTGCGGTGAGGGTCACTGACGTGCCGGTAAAATTATCATTCTGGAACAGCTGCAACTGGTAACCACTGTTCACTTTTACAGAAGAGATATCATCATTCAATACACCCATGTTCTGCAACTGACTCAATGTATAATTGCCAACACCCAGCGCAGTTACATAACCGCCGTAATTGCAATGCTTGAACACATTCACCACGCCGGTACCATAGGCAAAAGGAAAATCAATGCGGGCCTGGTTGAACTGCGTTTCAAAAGTGGTGGTCCAGCCGAAAGCAGCAGTAGCCAATGGTTTCAGACTAACACCGGCAGCGCCGCTCCAGAAGTGGATGAACTCGCCCCAATTCATATCGCGCGAATAATTATTTCCATTCTTAGGGAAATATTGGGCCAGCTGTGTAAAGAAGCGGTTCAACACCTGCGTGCCGCCATAATTACTGTAAATGGGATAGAACCAATCGCGGAACCAATGCGTGCCGGCTACCGGGAAATTATCTGTGGAATTCTGCATCTGGTTATACCAGCGGGTAGCCTCACTGGTCTTTCCCAAACCGAGGTATACATCATAGATAAAGATCTCTGCCCATTTACTATCGCCCCAAATGGGAAAAGCAGGTGAATTATGTATGCCTTTACTGGCGCCTTCTACAATATGCGCAACTTCATGGGTAACGATATCCAGGTCGCCACCGGTTCCGCTTGTCCATGGACCAGCGCCTACATCAATTACATTCCGGTTATCGTGACTGGCATCGAAATACGTGGAGGGATGACCGCCACTGTATTTATTGGTATGAAAAATAGCAAACAGGTGTGGATCGGTGCCAAAGCTGCCATATACATTTTTTGTATACCGCCATACATCACCCATGAACGTGTATGGCCAGGTAACGGAAGCACTGACGTCATTGTCGTAATACACGGCCACATCGTTATCGTAAAACTTCCGGTTGAGCAGCTGGTTGTGCTCGAACCAATGTTCCTGCCAGGTGGCCGGCGGTGTTTGGGCCAGTACGGTTTGCACAATGGTTACAAGTAGGAATGTGTAGATGATTTGCTTCATAGTATGAGGTTTTAGTTTTAAAACGTGAATGGTCAATCGTGAATGGTGAATGGTCAAACTTCAAGCATTTAGCCACTAGCTGTACGCTACCCCCATTAATCGGGGCACGCAAAAAGGCAGCAGCAAGCCTTACGCATTTTGCGTTGCGTGTTGTACAAAAGAGTTACTGTTGCTCCCTGTTTCAGGAACAGCCTATTAACTAATTCAATAAAACGATCTGTAGATGCACGGTGAAGAAGGTAGCCTTTCTGACTATACTATTGCAACATAGTAAACTAAAGTTACCTTGTTTAGCAAGTACGAGCCAATAGGAAAATTACCCGGGCGGGAAATATTTTTATTCACATGAGTGAGTTCCTATATATTTTATAGCTGCAAGCCACAAGCTAAAAGCCCAAAGCAATACCCATCTGGAGTTCTTCGTTAGGCTTTTCGCGTTCCGCTTTCACTTCAACATTCAATATTCAACATTCATTATTCAATATTTAAAACGACTTGTCTTCTTTCAGGTATTCCTTACGGATGCCATCCAACAGATCTTTCTGACAAATGATACCATTGTTGCGGGCATAGGTTTGCAGCGCCGCATACTGAACCGCATTTAAAATACCGGCGCCGCTGATCTCGTATTGTTTGGCCAGCTCTTCCAGTTTAATATCAGTATGACGTTCCAGGTTAGCCGGCATAGAGCGTTGCCATAATAATAACCGCTCCGATGAATTGGGCATGGGAAAATGTATGAGGGAATGAAACCGCCGTAGAAAGGCTTCATCGAGGTTACTTTTAAAGTTGGTAGCGAGTATCAGCAATCCGGGATAATCTTCTACCCGTTGCAACAGATAACTCACTTCCTGGTTGGCGTATTTATCATGCGCGCTTTGCATATTGGTACGTTTACCAAATAACGCATCCGCTTCGTCAAAGAATAAGATCCAGTTCTTGTTCTCCGCTTTTTTGAAAACACTCTCCAGGTTCTTTTCGGTTTCG
>DASUVL010000877.1:0-3457 GCA_036379015.1 Niastella sp. | reverse complement strand
ATTGTTTTAGACTGGAGTTACTGGCGGGAAGCAGAGTGGGGCAGTCAGGACTTTGATGAAACGCGTTTTCCTTCACCCGATAGCATGATTGATGTGTTACATAATAAATACAACACCCGGATCATGATATCGGTGTGGCCGAAATTTTATGAAGGCATATCAACCTACAATGAGTTTGATAAAAACGGATGGCTTTATAAAAGAAACATCGCCGACCGGCAAAGAGATTGGATAGGCAAAGGGTATGTTTCTACTTTCTATGATGCCTTTAATGCAAATGCACGAAAAGGATTCTGGAACCTGATCAACAAAAAAATTTACAGTAAAGGAATTGATGCCTGGTGGATGGATGCCAGCGAACCCGATATACTTTCTAATGTAAGTCCTGAAAAAAGAAAATTGCAAATGACGCCAGTTGCATCAGGCAGTGCAGCAGAGTATATGAATGCTTATCCTTTACAAAATGCAAAAGGCATTTATGAAGGACAGCGATCAACAGATCCGGACAGCCGGGTGTTCTTACTCACGCGTTCCGGTTTTGCAGGGTCACAACGTTATGGCGCAACAATATGGAGCGGTGATATCGGCGCTACATGGCGTGATATGAAAATGCAGATTGCAGCGGGTGTTAATTTTTCTATGTCAGGACTTCCTTACTGGACCATGGACATTGGTGGTTTTGTTGTGCCGGAAAAATTTGAAAAACCTGACGCAGAAAATCTGGAAGAATGGCGTGAGTTAATGACGCGTTGGACGCAGTTTGGCGCCTTTGTTCCTTTGTTCCGTTCGCATGGACAGTTCCCTTATCGGGAAGTATTCAACCTGGCGCCTGAAACACATCCTGCTTATCAAAGTTTTCTTTATTACGATAAGCTGCGTTACCGGTTAATGCCTTACATCTACTCCCTGGCAGGAGCGGCATATCACAACGACTATACGATGATGCGCGGATTGGCGATGGATTTTGCAGCAGATACGGCAGTGTTGAACATAGGCGATCAGTACATGTTCGGCCCATCGTTGCTGATAAATCCTGTGTATGAATACAGAAAAACCAAACGTGAACTGTATTTGCCAAAAAGTGCAGGATGGTATGATCTCTATTCGGGAAAATGGTATGCCGGCAAACAAAAAATAATGGCTGAAGCGCCATATGAACGTATGCCTTTGTTTGTAAAAGCAGGCTCTATTCTCCCTTTCGGGCCTGAGTTACAATACACTACGGAAAAGCCAGCAGATACCATTACACTGAACGTATATACCGGTGCAGATGCTTCTTTCGATCTGTATGAAGATGAAGGAACCAATTACAATTATGAGAAAGGTGCTTTCACTATCATTCCGGTAAAATATAACGAAGCCACAAAAACAATTACTGTAGGAGACCGTAAAGGATCGTTTAAAGGAATGTTGCCAAAAAGAACGTTCCGTATCAACATCATCACACCCAATGCAACAAAGCATTTGGACCTTGATGCAAAGTGCGATAAAGAAGTATCCTATGAAGGCAAGAAACTAATCATCAAACTGTAGTTAAGCTAAACATTTAAATATGAAATCAACCAAAACGATCTGCTTGCGATTATGGCTGCTATGGGGAATGTTGCCGGTGTTCCTTGTAAGCACAAACACCTTTGCACAAGCCGAAAAGGTTAGTGGTACGATTATACATCAACGTACTTCTGAACCCATTCCGGCAGCAACGATTACGGTAAAGAACACCAATCGCACCGCTGTTAGTGATTTGGCCGGAAAATTTACCATCAATGCATCAACCGGCGAAGTGCTTGTAATTACTTCCATTGGTTTTACAACACAAGAGGCAACTGTTGGTACCGGCGAACTGCGGATTCAGTTGCAGGAAACCGAAAATCAATTGGAAAATGTAATAGTGATCGGTTACGGCACGCAAAAGAAAAAACTGGTTACCGGCGCCAATGTACAGGTAAAAGGCGGCGATATTCAAAAACAAAGTACTACCAACGCCTTGCAGGCCCTGCAGGGACAGGCGCCCGGAGTACAGATCACGTCCTACTCAGGCCAGCCGGGCTCAGGTATGAATGTGATCATTCGTGGTAAAGGTACTGTTGGGAATTTTGGTCCTTTATACGTTGTTGACGGAATTCAAACCGGTGATATTTCTTACCTGAACCCTGCTGATATTGAATCTATCGATGTGCTGAAAGATGCAGCTTCCGCTGCTATTTACGGTTCGCAGGCCGCTAACGGCGTTATCCTTGTTACTACAAAAACAGGGAAGAGCAATCAAAAAGCAACGATCACATTGGATGGTTTTTACGGTACACAAAATGTTGCCCGTAAAGCAGAGTTGCTGAATGCCAAAGAGTATGCAACCATTATGAATGAAGCGGCCGTCAATTCAGGCAAAACGCCTTATTTCAGCAATACTGTGATCGAGAATCTGCCGGTAAATACCAACTGGATCGATCATATGTTTGAAAAGAATGTACCTACGCAAAACTACGTATTGGGTGTACAGGGTGGCGGAGCAGGCTCTGTTTATTCAGCATCTTTAGGTTATACAGGCCAGGGCGGTGTTGTTGGGGGGGCTGACATTTCTCAATTCGAACGTTATACATTCAGAATAAACTCTGAACACAATTTATATCAGAATATCGTGAAGATGGGGCAGCATCTTACGTTTAATTATCAAAATACCCGTGGCATTGCGGTAGATGGCCAATACAATAACACATTACGCGCAGCTTTCGGCACAAGTCCTTTACTGCCCATGTATGATGTTGACGGCAGTTACTTCAGCAGCGATAAAACTGGCTGGTATCCTGGAAGGTTAAGTGAAGCATGGAACAATACGGAATCCAATCCTTACGCAGTAATGGATTATACCACACGCAACCGGAACAGCCGGCAGGGGTTGTTTGGCGATATGTATATACAGGTTGAACCCATTAAAGGGTTAAAATTCCGTTCAAGCCTCGGGTTGAATTACTCCTCTAGTCAAGGCCATGGTTATACGCCTGTTTATCATCTTTCTATTTATTCCTTTAATGATACAGCCAGGGTTAGTCAATCAATGGGTAATGGACGTACCATCCAGTTCGACAATTTGCTGAGCTACGATTTCAAGGTGGCAAATGATCACAGTTTCAGCGTAATGGCCGGTAGTTCTTCGCTGAAATCGAAAGGTACCAGTATGTTTGGTTCCAATTGGGAACTGCGTGTTTCCGATATCAACTATGCTTATCTTTCCGTTGCTCAAAATGTGGGTGTAGCTAATTATATGCGTCTTACCGGCGAACCTAATGAAAGTGCGCTGCTCTCATATTTCGGAAGACTTCAATACAATTTCCGGGAAAAGTATCTGGTGAATCTCACATTCAGGGCTGATGGATCGTCGAGGTTTGCCCAGGATAAACGCTGGGGTTATTTCCCTTCCGTGTCGGCAGGATGGGTTGCTTCCAGTGAGGAGTTTATG
>DASUVL010000876.1:0-32142 GCA_036379015.1 Niastella sp. | reverse complement strand
TATAGATCCCGCGAGCCGTAACGTACAAGCGCGCCTTTGATATGGGCGATGTGGAAGGCGAAAAGGTGGTACGTAACATGGGCATCGAATTTTTGGTGGGGTCTGCAATTACAAATGCATCTGAATTTATTGCTGATACTTTGTAGGACGAATCTACTATAGAAATGCGCCCTTGCATACCGGCGAAAATGCCGTGGTAATTTTCATGCACATCTTCTGAAAACAATATATTGCCCGGACTTCGGTAATTCCTGATCTCCACGTTCGAAAAATAAGCCACCTGGCCTTTTAGCACCGAAAAACCAATTTCTGCAACAACCGGGAAAGCTATAAAATCGCCGCCTTTGCCTAGCGGATTGAGATTGATATTCCCTATCAGGTTCTCTTTTGCCTGCCCGTTTATATAAATATGTGTGTCGCCCAAAACAGAACAAAGAGATACGGCATGTTTACCGTATTTATTTTTATCATTAATAATTGCTGTTGGAATGGAGAACGTTTTTAAGGGTAGATCTTTTTTATCATTCCGATCGTATCCAACCCGGTAGATATGCAATTCCGCAGCACCCTTTAATGCCAACGCAGCGATGTCCAATTCAATCAGGATCCAGGAACTATCTTTTTTATTCTCCAGCTTATACAGATTTTTATGCTTATCCATTAAGCGGTTATCATTGGCGCCATATATAAACCCGGCCCTGGTAGTTCGGGATGCTTCGTCTAATTGCAGTTCAACATTTAATTTGAAAACAGGAAGGTAGGCAGCATGCAAAACCATGTCCTTATCTCCCCCGCCGATCCATTGGGCGCCACTCCATGCGGACAGTTTGGGATCAGGGTTCATTAAACCTGTTTCAAACCAGGAAGCTGCGGTATGCTTTTTTTCCTGCTGGTCCCAAACAATAAGCTTCCAGAGGTACCGTGTACCGGGCTTTAACCTTGTACCGGCATATTTTATATGTAAGGAAACATCACTGTTGTTCCTTCCCGAATTCCACAATACCTGCTTCAACTCATCTGTTACTATTATTTGATAAGCTGTTTGAGAACAACCACCTTCCGCTGCTTCCATTTGCCAGCTAAACCGGGGATTTTGAATATCAATTCCTATTGGGGTTGTGGTATATTCAACCTGTAGATTTATAATTTGTATATCGGCAGCAAATAATGCACATGGGAAAAAAATCAGAATAAAAAATAAACTAACCTGGTTTATCAGTTTCATTGTACTATAAGGTATTGTAAAGATAGAAGATACCATCAAAGTCATTGGCCAAACAATATTAACGCAAATTACTATATGAAACACTCATACAACCGTATACCACTAAACTATTTTATACTCCGGTTTCTTCTTTTGTTTAAATTCATCTTTCATTCATTCATAATAAACAATAAATGATATGAAGCTTTGTCTGTACCTCCTGCTTTTTTTGCCTTTTATCGTTACGGCTCAGTCCACAACAGGAAATCCACATTACGATTTTGCTGAACATATAGTACGAAAAAACGGAAACGGTAAAGTGCATTTAAACAGAGACATGACTGATCTATCGATTGCCGGCTATTATCATGAAAGCAGGATATATGAGGATAGCTTATACGGTCCGCCATCTCCTGTATACCTGACATTACGTAATAAAAAAATACAGGATGCCAGGGAATTTATTTTGAATGAAGCTTCTAAATACCGTATCCTGCTGATCAATGAGGCGCACCACAAACCACAACACCGGTTGTTTACAAAATCACTGCTACAGGGATTACATGGTAAAGGGTACAATGTTTTTATGGCGGAGGGAATTAAATTAAAGAATGGCCTTGAAAGTAGAAGCTATCCGGTAAACACCGATGGCACCCTGTTAAATGAGCCTGCCTATGCTTCCCTTATCAGGTACGCCAATAAAACAGGTTATACAATACATGCCTATGAGTATGATGCTGAAAAAAAAGGCAATTTATACTGGGATGATAGTATAAAACTCGATCAGCATGGCTCTGTAAAATATATCAGCTATCAACCCAGGGATTCTATGACATTGATATTTGATGAAAAGGGCCTTAAGAATACGATCATGACATCTGTAAGGGAATCAGCACAGGCGGAAAATATTGTGAAAGTTATGAAAATGCATCCTGGCTCAAAGTTTATTATTCATGTTGGGCATGGTCATCTATACGAAGATGGACCGATGATGGGCGCAAAATTAAGAGCATTATTAAAAGGAGAAGATGTACTGACGATAAACCAGGAGTTTCTGACTGACAGAGTTCCTGTGATAGATACAGCCAGCCATGATACTATCAGGCGTGATTTCGATTTTGTTTTACAGGACATCAACACGAACCTCTTTTTTAATAACAGTATACCGGTGGATTATATGGTATTCAATAGTCAGGTACATGATTCACTGGGGCGGCCGGCGTTTCTGTTAAAGGATGTTGAAAAAAGAACGGTCTATAACCTCCCAGGTAAAATGCTCAAAGACTGCCCCTGCTTGTTCAGTGCCTATTATCAGGATGAATATGAGAAAGAAGGGCCGCAAACCATAGCCGTAGATGTAGTGTTTATCAAGGATGTACGCCGGTCTGCACCATTGCTTTTATATCAGGGGAAGTATATAGTTATCAAAAAAAATAAAGAAGGATTGTATGCTGATCTCAAGCTCACAATAAAATAACCCGGGCCAAAATTATTTGATATTCTTACTGTTTGGTTTGAAAATCATAACCAGCAGGTACAATAGCTCAATACCTTTAGGGGATTAACAGTTCAGTGAACCATGCCCCAGTTTCGTTCTGACATTATTTTCCATGCGGCAGCCTTTTTGCATACTATAGCAATCAAACCCCACTAATGGGTAAGCACACCAGGTCACACACTGAATAATGCATTTATAAAATTCAAGCATTATGGCGAACAAAAAGTCTCACAAATATCAACAGGAAGAAAAGCATCCCAACAATGGGCGCAGGGATTTTATCAAGCAGTCTTCGCTTTTAACTGCACTTTCCGTTACTCCGCACATGTTAGTGAAAGCAGCTGAATCTGAATGGGATAACAAGGCGGCTGAATATTTTGAGAAGATCCCCCTGTCTGTTGAAGTGAACGGCATTACCCGCAAGTTATCTGTTGAGCCTCGTGTTACCTTGTTGGATCTGTTGCGTGAGCAATTGGCTTTAACCGGTACTAAAAAAGGATGTGATCATGGTCAGTGCGGGGCTTGTACCGTGCATGTTGATGGCAAGCGGGTGCTTTCGTGCCTGACATTGGCCGTTATGACAGAAGGGAAAAAAGTCACCACCATTGAAGGATTGGGAAATCCCCAGCATCTGCACCCCATGCAGGAGGCATTTATCAAATATGATGGATTCCAATGCGGCTATTGTACCTCAGGACAGATCATGTCGGCAGTGGCCTGTATCCATGAAGGGCATGCCAATTCCGATGACGAGATCAGGGAATACATGAGTGGCAATATCTGTCGTTGCGGTGCTTATCCTAACATCGTTAAAGCTATTGCGGATGTAAAAAAGGGAGGGCAAAAACTATGATCAATTTCGAATACATGCGTGCGTCAACGGTAAAAGCCGCTGTAGCTGCATTAACCAACGATAACACGCAGTTCATTGCAGGTGGCTCAAATCTGGTTGATCTGATGAAAAAGGGCGTTACCACTCCCCTGAAGCTGGTAGACATAACAAACCTTCCATTAAAAAATATAGAGAAAGCAGGAGGCGGCCTGCGCCTTGGGGCGTTGGCGCTCAACAGCGAAGCTGCCGACCATGAACTGGTGATCAGGGAACAACCGCTGCTTTCCCTGGCACTTAAAGCTGGCGCCTCGGCACAGATCAGGAACATGGCAACGGTTGGCGGCAATATGATGCAACGGACCCGGTGCCCCTATTTTTACAATACCGATATGGCCTGCAATAAACGGCAACCAGGTTCAGGTTGCGGCGCCTTGCAGGGCATGAACCGTATGCACGCCATTTTTGGCGCTTCAGATAAATGTATTGCTGTACATCCCAGCGACATGTGCGTTGCCTTAGTGGCGTTAGATACTACCGTTATCGTGAGCGGACCGAAGGGCGATCGTCGCATTCCTTTTCAACAATTTCATCGTTTGCCCGGCGACACTCCGCAAAAAGATAATACCCTGGAAAGAGGCGAATTGATCGTTGCTGTAGAAATTCAGGATAATCAGTTTAAAGAACATGTACATTATCTGAAAGTACGTGATCGTACTTCCTTTGCCTTTGCCCTGGTTTCTGTTGCAGCCGCACTGAACATGCAGGGCGATACCATCAGGGACGTTCGGCTGGCGATGGGTGGCGTGGCGCATAAACCCTGGCGATTGGAGGAGGCAGAAACGTTCTTAAAAGGGAAGACCGCTTCATCTGCCATTTTCCAACAAGCGGCAGCGTTATCGATGCGAAACGCAAAAGGATATGGACATAACGACTTCAAATTAAAATTAGCCCCCAACGCCATTATAGAAGCATTGAAAAAAGCATCGGGAAAAGCATAAAAATATTATTATGGGAAAGACCGAACCTATTGATCGTGTAGACGGAAAAGCCAAAGTAACAGGCACCGCCCGGTATGCCGCTGACCATCTGGTACAAAATGTAGCCTATGGGTTTTTGGTGGGTAGCACTATAGCCAAAGGTCGTATCAAAAGTATTGACACCAAAGCCGCCGCCCAGGCGCCGGGTGTACTCGCAGTTATCACCCATTTAAATGCACCCCCAATACCCGGTTACCAAAAGGCACAGGATCCGGCTAAACCACCTCCGGGCGGACTGCGCATATTTTACAACGATGAAATATTTTATTACGACCAGCCCATTGCGCTTGTCGTTGCCGATACGTACGAACGGGTGCTGTATGCCGCAAAGCTCGTGAAAGCACAATATGAAAAGAGCGCCCAACAAACTGAACTGCAGCCTAACTTAAATAAGGCTACCATTCCGGCAAATCCCGCGTTTAAGGATTATAAACGAGGTGAAGCGGACGCTTACAAAAACGCCCCTGTTAAATTAGAGCAGGAGTATTATCATCCAGCAGAAGTGCATAACCCAATGGAACTGGCAAATATTCTTGCCCAATGGGAAGGTGATAATAAAATAACAGTGTACACAAAAACACAGGGTGTAGAAGCTACCAAAAAAACACTCCAGGAAGCTTTTCAAATTCCGCTGGAAAATATTACCGTTCACGCCCAGCATATAGGGGGCGCTTTTGGTATGGGACTACGTACATGGCCCTACGAGATCGCCGCTTTAATGGGTGCTAAAAAAACAGGCAGAACAATAAAATTAGTACTACACCGGGAGCAGATGTTTACAAACGTAGGACATCGCCCCGCAACACTCCAAAAAATAGGATTAGGCGCTACCAAAGACGGGAAACTCACGGGAATTATGCATGAAGCGTTCGCCCATACATCCATTTACCAGGAATTTACCGAAGCAACCATTAACATTACCCGCTTTTTGTATGCTTGCCCCAACGTAACAACCCGCTACCGGCTTGTACCACTGAATGTGTGTACGCCTATCTGGATGCGGGGTCCCGGCGAAGCTACGGGATGCTTTGCGCTTGAATCGGCCATGGATGAACTGGCGTTTGCGTTGAACCTGGACCCCATAGAATTTCGTTTACGCAATCATGCCGATAAAGACCCTGAAACAAACCGCCCATGGTCAAGCAAATATTTAAAGGAGTGTTATGAAATGGGAGCGGAAAAGATAGTCTGGAAAGAACGAAAACTTACACCAAGGTCGTTGGCGGATGGTGATTGGTTAATAGGTTACGGCATGGGTACCGGCTCATTTGGTGCTTTTCGCCAGGTTGCCTTCGTGAAAGCAAGGCTTCAACCGGATGGCAGCTTGCTTTTGCAATGTTCGGTAAACGATATGGGCCCCGGTACGGCAACCATGATGACCACTATTGCCGCTGACGTTCTTGGAATAACTCCGGATAAGATCACGGTACAAATGGGAAGTACTACTTTTCCGGCAGGACCAACACAAGGAGGCTCGAACGTTACATCAACGGTAGGTTCCGCTGTATATGACGTATGTACAGCGTTGAAAGAAAAGATAGCTGCAACAGGAAACAAAGAAGTATTGGAAATTACAAAAGAGAGTAAAGGAAAAGAGCAGCCTTATGCGATGTATTCATTCTCGGTGCATTTTGTAAAACTGCGGATACATCGATTTACGGGTCAAATCAAAATAGATCATGTGGTTTCCTGTGCTGACGCTGGCACCATTATTAGCCATAAAACAGCCGAAAGCCAAATGATAGGCGGTGCTGTAGGGGGCATTGGAATGGCATTGATGGAAGATATGTTAATTGACCACCGGTTTGGAAGACCCATCAATAACAACCTGGCCGATTATCATGTGCCGGTTAACGCCGACATTCCAAATATTGATGTATTCTTTGTAAACAAAAAAGACCCGTTCACCAATCCCATGGGTTCCAAAGGGCTGGGAGAAATTGCGCTGATTGGCATGGCGCCTGCCATTGCCAACGCCGTATTTAACGCTACGGGAAAACGCATTCGTTCCCTGCCTATTACACCAGATAAGCTCATTTAGGTATGAGCTATAATTGATTTTCTTAACTTTGTTTCATGCCAAACAAACATGCGCGTTCGATTTCAGCATTCAATAATGAACTGAAGCTAAAGGGCTTTACTGCGTTCCAAATTGAAAGTGACGGTAGCGCAACACGCATTTACAGCAGAAAGGATTTTTATAAGATCTGCCTCACCACCGGTAAGAGTATTATTCACTATGCCGACAGAAGTTTTGAAGCCGAGGGAACTGTTTTGTTTTTTGGCAATCCGCATATCCCCTATTCCTGGGAAACAATTTCCAGAAGTTATGTAGGCTATACCTGTCTCTTTTCAGAAGAATTTTTAAAGGCGTCTGACCGCTCCGAAAGCCTTCAACAATCGCCCCTGTTTAAAATAGGTGGTACCCCCATTTTAAATATAACGGAAGAACAAAGGGAATATTTAAATACCATTTTTCGTAAAATGATCGATGAACAGGATTCTGATTATACTTACAAAGACGACCTGATACGGAACTATATTAATTTGATCATTCATGAGGCTTTGAAAATGCAGCCTTCGGAAAACTATGACACACATAAAAGGGCTGCATCCCGTATTACCTCTGTATTCCTGGAATTGTTGGAAAGGCAGTTCCCCATAGAAACCGCCGACCGGCCACTGCAATTAAAAACAGCCAATGATTATGCAAAAAGCCTTTCCATGCATGTTAACCACCTGAACCGGTCTGTAAAGGAAGTAACCGGCAAATCTACCACCACCCATATTGCTGAAAGAATAATCACAGAAGCCAAGGCATTGCTGCAACATACCGACTGGACGATTGCAGAGATTGCCTATGCACTTGGTTTTGAATATCCTACCTATTTTAACAACTTCTTTAAGCGATTGACAGGGACAGTTCCCTCCTCCCTCAGGGCTGAAATTATTTGAAATTCTTAATGATTGGTTTGATCCCTTTTACTATATAAGGTAAGGAGTGAAATACCTTTGTGATGTGAGGAATGACATGAAAATCAACACCGCAAACAGGGAAGACATCTTCGCGAGAATGAAAGCCGGAGAACCGATCCGTTTGGATGATCCGCAATACTATAAAGTGCAGGTTGTTGTAAACCGCACTATCAAGTTGAGTGCCCAACTCAATACGTCTACTGACATTGATCTGATACGAGACCGGTTAAGTGAGATCATCGGCAAAAAAGTGGATGATAGCACAACTGTGTTTGCGCCTTTCTACACCAATTTTGGCCTGTTCACGCAAATCGGCAAGCATGTATTTATTAATCATGCCTGCTCTTTTCTCGACATGGGTGGCATTACCATAGAAGACGACGTGTTGTTAGGCCCGAAAGTTAACCTCATTACCGAAAATCATCCACTGGACCCTTCCAACCGGAGAGCGCTTATTTGTAAACCCATTGTGATCAAACGCAACGCATGGATCGGTGCAGCAGCAACGATTCTGCCTGGCGTAACCATAGGTGAAAATGCGGTTGTTGCAGCCGGCGCCGTGGTAACAACGGATGTTCCGGCCAATACGGTTGTAGGCGGTGTTCCTGCGAAAATCATTAAGTCGAACCATTAAGAACGAAACAGCTAACATTAGTTCTATGAAACAAATACTTTTTCTTATTTTCTATGCACTCTTCTTTCTTACGAGTTGTGCATCCTGTGGTAAAAAAAATGATCTAAAGCCCGGAACTTCTGATATAGTGAATCATAATGATCCAGATACAACCAAAAATAAAATGAAAATTAAGATTGGAAGCAGCACTTTCACCGCAACGCTGTATGACAACAACACAGTGGTAGCATTCAAATCCCTGTTGCCGCTGACCGTCAATATGGTTGAGCTAAATGGAAACGAAAAGTATATTGATCTATCCCGCAGTTTGCCTACAAACACTTTAAATCCAGGCACCATTCAAGCCGGGGATCTAATGATATATGGTTCTTCAACGCTGGTGCTTTTCTACAAAACATTTTCAACATCCTACAGTTACACAAGGCTTGGAAAGATTGATGACATTACAGGGCTTGCAGCCGCTGTTGGTTCGGGAAATGTAACGGTCATATTTCAATTACAGTAAGAAAAAGCATGTTGCCATTAGCTGACTGCCAAAACTTTTTTGGATACACCTCCGTACGATTTGGATACATTTCAGTGCGACAAGACCCTGACCTTTGCTCTAAATAAGAATGAACTTTATGAGCAACTTAAAACAAGTAAAATTAGGCAGTCAGGGACTTATTGTTCCAACTATTGGTCTTGGTTGCATGGGCATGACAGAAATGATGGGAAAGCCAGTCTATGGAATATCGAACGAAGGAGAAGCTATTGCCACCATCCACCGCTCTTTGGAGTTAGGAGGCAATTTCCTCGACACTGCAGATCTTTATGGTCCTTTTAAGAATGAGCAGCTAATTTCCAGGGCTATTGATGGCAAAAGAAACCAATACATCATTGCCTCAAAATTTGGCTTTGGGTTCGATGATAACGGGCAAGGCACCGGTAGGATCAATGGCAGCAAGCAATATGTTAAGAAGGCAGCGGAGCGTTCGTTAAAAAACCTGAATACTGACTATATTGACCTCTATTACCTGCACCGCCTGGACCCGAATACACCGGTTGAAGAAACTGTAGAAGCTATGTCAGACCTGGTAAAAGAAGGTAAGGTTCGCTATATAGGTCTTTCTGAAGTAGGTCCCGAAACCATCCGAAAAGCCCATAAAATACATCCGCTTACCGCAATACAAACAGAATATTCCTTATTTGAAAGACAGGTGGAAGAATTAGGTATTTTGAATACCTTAAAAGAATTAGGCATTGGCTTTGTCGCCTATTCGCCGTTAGGACGGGGATTTATATCAGGCGAAATTCAACATCCTGAAGATATACCTGCAGATGATTTCAGAAGGTATTTGCCCCGGTTCCAGGGCGAGCAGTTTTACAGGAATATTGAACTGCTCAATGAAGTAAAACGAATGGCACAGGAAAAGCATATTACTGCATCCCAGTTGGCGATAGCCTGGGTAATTGCAAAAGGCCATTTACCCATTCCCGGAACAAAGCGGGTAAAGTATGTGGAACAAAATATCAATGCGGCAAAAATTGAGCTTACCAAAGAAGATCTGGCCCGTTTGGAAGCCATTATTCCTTTGGGGACGGAAACAGGAAATAGATACGCTGACATGACAGGCGTTAACTTATAACAAAAGCGGGTAAGGTTACAACTTACCCGCTACCTTTGAATTTTTTATCCATGCCAGGTAACAAACATCATATATTTAATTCCATCTCAGCGCTTCACTCTTCATTGAACCTGAAAAAACCAGCACATCCTTTGGTTAGTGTTATAAAACTGGATGACGTTAATAACGAAGATGGTAATGCAGTAGAAACAATCGTCAATAATTTTTATGCTGTTTTTTTGAAGAAAAATTTTGATGGAAAGATCCGATACGGGCAGCAATACTATGATTTTGACAACGGCACAATGGCCTTTTATGCACCCAAACAACGAGTAACCGTAGAAGGTTATACACCATCCAGAATAGAAGGCTGGATGCTGGTATTTCATTCCGACTTTCTTCAGGGATACCCGCTTGCAAAGAAGATCAGGGATTACGGTTTCTTCTCTTATGCCACAAATGAAGCCTTGCATCTTTCGGATAAAGAAGAAACGGTTATTTCAGGGCTAATGCAAAACCTGCAATCAGAAATTGAAGCCATCATAGATGGTTACACACAAGACGTTGTTGTCTCTCACATTGACCTTCTATTAAACTACTGCAATCGTTTCTACAACCGCCAGTTTATTACCAGGAAGAAAGTATCCAACGATTTGATTGCAAAGTTTGAAGAGTTGCTGACCGCATACTTTAAAGATGATAGTCCCGATTCAACAGGATCGCCGACAGTTCAATATTTTTCGGAAAGACTTTTTGTTTCGCCTCATTATTTAAATGATATGCTGAAAAACATCACAGGACAAACCACACAGCAACACATCCATAACCACCTTATTGAAAAAGCCAAAGAATTGCTTACAACAACAAATTTATCAGTGAGTGAAATAGCTTTTCAATTAGGATTTGAGTACCCTCAATCGTTCAACAAGTTGTTTAAGAATAAAACGAACATAACGCCGTTACAATTTAGACAATCCTTTAACTGACAGTTGGGGTAATTTTAGGATCGTGTGATTAATTTGCCTACACCAGACAAGCTGATTGAAACACCCTCACTGATAACTACCTACCAATGTAATGATAGACTTTCCCTCCACGGCTATCTTCGAAATATCAGCTACGGATGAAAAACTCAAATCTTTTGAACTGGAAGTGGTATATGATTTTACAGACCCTGATACAAAGTTGACACCGGTCAAATTAATATTCTGAGATGCTGTAGTCATATTGACAAGAACAATAACCACTTGTTTATTCACTTCATCTTTGTAAGTAGAGATCATTACATTCCTGGCTGCATCTTCAGGACTTGAGTAGCTGTCGAGTGAAGCACTCACTCTCTTCATCCCGGGTCTTATAAACCTTGAATAATTGCCTACCGCCCAAAGCATTTTGGACTTGTAAACAATACCGGATGATTTTGTGGCTTCCAATTCACCCATATTTCCTGACAAGTCAGAAACATACACTAATCCATCTTTATAGTCAGCAGGGCTCACCGCTAACCACCAACTCCATGAAGCTGCGTTGGCCAATGCCAGATCAGTATGTATAACTCTTGCTATATACAACGCTGATTCAATACCCAGATCTCTTCCGTTTCCAGCGGTATTGTCTTCACCGGAAAGAATGCAATATTCCGATTGCCAAAAGCTAAGACTGGAATTAACAGCGTTGATCCTGTTCTGTAATGAAACCCGGTTGGAAACAAGGCTCGAAACGGTAGGCTGCGAAAAATAACTGTGTCCTAACATGGCTTTTTCCATGGAAGGCAAATTGCCAATATATCCGCTGCTGGTTGAGTTCCAAAAATAATTGACAACATCACTTCTTAAAGGATTATCGGTCACAGTCTGATACAGGAAGTTCAAAGCAGCTGCTTCCACCACCGCCTGCTTAACTGACAATGTTTTACTGGTTATTTTTTGATCGATCGCTTTTATTAAAGTAGTTAATTCCTGATTCGTGGCGGCAGAACCTTCCTGTGATGCCTTGCCAGAGCTGGCAGTCCAGTCCCATTGTGGTTCGTTTACAGGACTTAAATAATTTACCGAAAGACCGTCCTGGTTATAATGTTTCACTACTTCAGTCAGGAAATCGGCAAATGCATCGGTTTTACCAGCTGCCAAATTCAATTTGCTCTTTTCTACTCCGTCGGGACCAAAAGCGTATCCATTCTTTGTCATCGATACAGGAGGACTGATGGAGAAAAGCAGCGTATTTTCCACTCCCCTATCCTTTGCAGCTTTTATAAACCAACGATTGCCCGATTGTTTTGTCCAATCGTATGTTCCATTACTATTTAAATAACATTCTTCTCTCCGCCAGTCGGAACTAATGTTACTTGCTACACCTTGTTCAAAACTTCCTGCGCCGATGTTACTGCGCCACATCGAAAGCCCAATGCCTTTGGGATTACCATTGGCATCAAAACTTTTACTGAACAGCAAGTCGGCAATTTCATTTCGCTTTGCTTCGGGCCAGTTTTTGCCAATGTATTTGATCGTCCAACAATCTGAGGCGCCAAAACTATGCATGGTTTGGAATGCCTGATTCAAATTAATAGTGGCTTTAATAACTTTTGATGCAGTACAGGTATCAATACCATTTACCAGACAGGGGTTTGATGGTTGTGGTGGTGGAGCCGGAGCTCCACCTTTGCCACATGCTACCAGAAGGAATGTAACCAAAACAACTAACATTTTATTTGCGATTTTAAATATGCTTATTATCATCAAATTACTATTAAATCAATAATTAATAACCAAAATTTTGTTTCATAGCACTGTTGCTATTAACAGCACTTGCAGGCAAGGGCCATAGTTCATGAACACCTTCTTTGAAATAATAACCTTTGTTCAATGATTCCCTGTGTTTGGCTGTTTCAACGGGATCTGTGTTCATGGTTGTATTATACTTTACAAACGAACCATTAGGCCCCATAAGCAAGGCAATCAAATCCTTTCCATTTATTTTTATTCTTCTTATATCATCCCAGCGATAGGTACCTTCGCCGGCTAATTCCAGGCGCCGTTCGTTCCAGACAGCTTGTTTTAAAGCATCACCGTTTAGCCCTGTTTTATCTGCCAACCCGACTCTTCTGCGCACCAGGTTCAAAGAATTCAGCGCGTCTGCAGCTTTGTTATTGAATGCCGCAGCTTCTGCATGAATTAACAATACTTCCGCATAACGCATTTTAATATCATTATACTGCCAGGGTGTTCCAACCCTTTTTGACAATGGTATGTAAAATTTCCTGTAGTAGCGCCAGGAGGTGTGTGCCGGCTTACCACCAACCATATGTTTTGGGTAAACCCGTGCCGGTGTTTCATTATCTACCGCATCACCTGCTTTTAGAATTGTGGCTTTCCTTCTTACATCGTCGCTCTCTTTTATAAATGCATTTTCAAGATCACTGGTCAAACCAAACCAACCCCATCCTCCATCAACAGAAGCGGCGCCGCTTACTTCAGCAGGTAAAGGACCATTTCCAAAACCTACAGCACTGGTATAATTTATTTCAAACAAACTTTCTTTTCCATTTACATTCTCCGGTTCAAATATTTTAGGGAAAGTGTTATCTAACGAATACTTTAATGATGAAATGATTTGAAGAGCTGTACTTTCTGCATTTGCATAATCACCGTTGAACAGGTATGCTTTTGCCAAAAAACCTAATGCTGCTCCTTTTGTAGCACGGCCAATATCAGCGCTTCCATATTGTCCCTTTTCGGGTAATACAGCGGCAGCCTCCTGAAGATCATTGACAATTAGCTTGTAAATATCTTCTTTAGCAGAACGTGGCAGGAATAAAGTGGCATCACCTGGTTTAAAATCGTTGTTGATGACATCATCCCCGAAATTCTTAACCAGTTCGAAATAAAAATATCCACGAAGAAATTTGGCCTCTGCTATATACCGGTTCTTCAGATTATCTGCTATTGTTGTCACATTTGCCATGCCATTAATAACAAAATTACAGTTGCGAATACCCTCATGCATGTTCTTATAGAAATTTTCGATATAAGAAATGACTGGATTCACTCCGGTAAAATCGCAAACACCTAATTCGGCCGGCCTGTCCTGGTAATCATTTGCCCCCCAACCGTCATCTGTACTTGATTCCATCAACATCCTTGGAAATAAGCACTGGTTCCAGTCGCCCCCGTTCACATAGGCGTAACAGGCATTGACGGCTGCTCTCGCATTCTCTGCATTATCCAATGATCCTGATTGGGTGTTTACGCCGATAACTTCTTTATCCAGAAAACTTTTCTTACAACCTGCCATGGTTATAATAAACAACCATATAATATATGTTATTGGTCTATTTATTTTGTTCATATTTTTTCTTTAAAAGTTAAAAACTTATAATCCAAGAGAAAGTCCAAGCGTCGCTGCCTTGCGAACAGGCGCCTGCGACAGATCAAACCCCGGAGCCAGCAAACCAAAATCGCTATTAAATATTTCGGGATTGAGGCCTTTGTATTTGGTTATAGTAATAATGTTTTGCAGGTTAACATAAACGCGTAATCGACTTATGTGAAATTTATCAGTCAACTTTTTGTGTAGCCTGTAACCTACCTGTAAATTATTGATCCGGAAATAGTCGCCATTTTCAATAAACCAGGAATTAGAAGTTTTTAAATTCTTATTGGCGTCTTGTGCATCATTAATAAATCTTGGATAATCATTTGTTGATCCTTCTCCGCTCCAGGCCTTACCCAACGAGCCTTTAAAAACATTCGATCCCAAAGCGCCCATTTCCATCCACTTTTTAGCTACCCAGAAAACTTTATGACCAAAACGTCCATAACCCGTAACAGCCAGATCAAATCCTTTATATTCTACTTTTAAATTGACACCTACTTCCAACTTCGGGTAGGCATTTCCCAACGTGGTTTTGTCTTTTTCATCAATAACGCCATCATGGTTTAAATCAGCAAATTTGAAATCTCCGGGCACTGCACTGGACTGGATCAGGTTTCCGTTCTTATTCGTGTATGCATTTATATCAAACCAATTTTGAAAAACGCCTTCTACCTGGTAACCATAGAAGTTTCCTAAAGCGCCCCCATTTTTATCGACCTTAATGATAGAACCTCCAAGATCTTCTCCCACCCTGTAATTACCTTGCGGGGTTGATAATAAAGGAACTTTATTTGTTCCCAGCTTATTCAGGTATACTCTGCTGCGAGACAGATTTACATTAAAATCATAAGAGAGCCCATTGGAAAATTTGTCTTTGTATCCTATAATGCCCTCCATTCCCTTTACTTCCATAGTACCTAAATTGTACCACGCTCCGGAACGAATACCGAGATCGGGGCGTCCTGCATCATCAAAGAATAAAAGATCTTTTGACTGGCGATTGTATATTTCAAAATTGAAGTATAACTTATTCCTGAACCAGTACGATTCAATAGCGGCATTTTTGTCCTGGGTGGTTTCCCATACCAAATTGGGATTACCGGGCCTTGCCAGTGCCAATATATTACCAGGAGCACCACCAATAACCGCATAGTTATTCGGGCCGCCATAACTTACGATGCGACGGCTTAACAGATCGAGTCCCACGGAAGGATCACTAAACGATGCATTACCAACCGTACCATAACCTGCGCGCAATTTTAAAAATGAGAGCTTGCCAAGGCGTTGTGCAAATTTTTCGTTCGTCACCACCCATGAACCCGATGCAGAAGGGAATACGCCGTATTGCTTATTTTCCGGGAACCTTGATGAACCGTCTCTTCTTATCGCCAATTCCAGGAAATACTTATTATCAAACTCATAATTGAACCTGCTGAAATACGAAAGCCATGTTTCATTATAACGGCTACCATCGCCCCTGTCATTATCGACATTAACGAAATTAGTGGGAGATGTAGCCAGGATCGGTGTACCGGCATTTGTGGGGTTCCATAAACCCGGCTGGTCAACAGGAATGTAAGCCCGTCCTGTATTATTCCATGCGCCACTTTCTTTTCTTGTTTCGTAGCCGATCAATAAATTGAACCTATGGGTAGTACCAATTCCATAAAAATAATTCGCCGTATTCGTTAACCTCCAGTCAATATTGTAATTAGATCTGGCGTATGCTCTTGACGCATACAGGTAATTGTCTTTTGTTTGATCGGCGTTTGATGCCACACTATCATAGTTCTGATCTCTTGCGCCGTTCGCATTGTTGTAAAAAGGCGGTGAGTAAGATCGTGAAAATCCGTTTCCTGTATTTACACCTGCCTGCGAACGCAACGTAAGGTTTTTGATGGGTGTAATTTCCACATGCACATCACCAATAAGTCCGAGGGCATAATTCCAATTGTGCCTGTTCCTTGCGAGGTAAGCAACAGGATTCACATTACGTTCAATAAAGGAAGCCGCAAACTGACTGTATTCATTTTGCCCCGGCCTGTTGACGTAGATGGGTAAATTGGGTTCAGTACGCATAACAGACATCAAATCACCCCCAAACCCTGAATTTTGCCAGTTCTCAAATCTTGGATACAGTGTAGTGCCTGCTTTGATATAATTATTGGGCTTGTAATCGAGGTTTACCCGCGCGGTGGCTCTCTGCGTAAATCCATTGTAAAAGGGTCCCTCCGTTCGGTAAAATCCAATACTTCCATAGCTGGTTAATTTATCTGATCCCCCGCTGATGCCGATGTTTGCGTTCACCACATTTGTTGGCTTTATGACGGCATCCCACCAATCGGTATCGGCTGCCCAACCGGGCGTTGTATAATTACTGAATCTTCTTTTTTGTATTTCTGTATATTCATTGGCATCTGCCAGCTTTGGATCTTTATAAAATTCAGTTCCGTAGTTAACATTGGCATCTGTTTGCAACTTACCAGGTTTTCCTTTTTTTGTTGTGATCACAATTACGCCCCCTGAAGCATCACTACCATAAATAGCAGCAGCAGCGCCATCTTTTAAAATATCGATCGTTTCAATATCATTAACGTTAACCAGGTTTAAATTGGCCCTTCCTAAATTGATCCCATCCATGATGATCAAAGGATCGGTACTGGTGTTCAGGGTGGTAAAACCCCTGATCAATATTTTCGGATATCCTCCGCTGGTATTTGTTACCTGTACACCAGTGGCCTTACCCTGCAATAAGGTGCCTACATTGTAGGCCGTTTGATTTTGAATATCTTTTCCACTAACAGATGCTATGGAAGAGGAAACTGCGATCTTTCTGCTTTTTCCATAACCCTTGTCTACTACAATTTCAACTTCTTCCAGTTTAAAAGCCTGGGGAGCAAGTGTTACCTCCATTTTTTCAGCAGCAACTACTTCTTTAGGCTCGTAACCCACGTGCGTGAAGATCAACATTGTGCCGCCTGGAACATTTATAGCAAAAAAACCTGCACGATTTGATGTTGCAGCTGCACCCCCGTTTTTCTGACTAATGCTTGCGCCTGATAAAGGAGTGCCATCCTGCGACCTGATCTCTCCTTTCACTAATACGGTCGTTTGCGAAAAACCATGGCTTATTGCAATGACCAGGAAAGAAAACATATATATACAAAGCCTGAATCTCGTCATCATAAAAAATATTTTAAGATTATTGTCTTTCGAATTTGACACGGTTCAACCAGGAGTCGAAGGTTACTTTGTAAGTAACAGGAGCACTCGAGATAGAAATGTCCGTATTTGCACCTCCATTCCAAACGGTGGTCTCCGGGTCTGTTCCATTATCAAATCGCCAGAAGTCTGCCCATCCGTTGTTTGTTGTGATTATAAACTGAGCCGTATTGTACGATTGACCGGTCGGCGTTCCCAATCTTACTGTCTTGGTAAATAAATAAGGATTTACAGGATCCTTATCAAGGAGAATGATATCCGGCAATGCATTCTGCCAGTTCATGTTTGGATAATCAAAGAATCCACGTCCCACTAAAGCAACCTGCGGAAAAGCTTTCGAAGGGTCCGGATCAGACAACTTTGTAATGCTATAGGTTAAATTAAGTGTGTTGTATTTGATGGAATAGTATCCTTTAGTACTTAACACAACAGGCTGAGCACTGTTTGCATCGCCCGAAAGCTTTGTTGGATCCTTTGGGTCTAAACCGTAAGCAAAGGGTTTTACCGTGGTCTTGCTTGGAATAAACCAAATTTTTGTATTTGCCTGTGCAGCATAGTACGTCGCAGAATAATTATATGAAGAAACTTTATTAATAAGTGCCGGAACTCCGAACAGGTCTTTAGTTAACAGAGTAGCATCTAATGACTCTGTAACATACATCTTTGGAAAATCAGCATTTAATAACACCTTGAACTGTGCAGTCGTTTCTTTATTTCCAATATTAGTAACTGTTAAATCAATACTGTGCGTTTTGTTTGCTGCGGTATCCGGCATTCTGAATTTATACTTCACATGATATGTATGCGGATAGCTTGAGGTCGTGTCCTTCAGCGAAATCGTATTGTACAGATACCAGTCGTCATAACGAACGGTAAAGGATTTGATACCCGCTGAATCAGCCACATCGGCTTCCAGATAGAACTCGGAACCCAGTGTAGTAACAATAATTTCATTAACCAAAGAAACAACTGGTGGATCTTTAACCTCCGGTGTAGCAGCATCGTCCTTTTGGCATGACCAAAGTGAAGACAAGACGAGCATTACAATGAGAATCTTCGCTGAAGAACAAATAAATTTCAACTTTGAAAATGTTTTTTCAAATAAATAGTTCATATGCTGTAATTATTTGAGTTACTGATTAAGTGCCTGGATGATGCCTGTTTGACTGTCGAACACAATCAGATAGCTTTGCGGCGTACCTGTAATTGGGATGTCGGCATTTGTTCCTCCATTAAATACAGCCCTGGCAGGATTTACGGCCTTATCAAATCGCCAGAAGTTTGTCCATCCATTGTTTGTGGTTAGAATAAATTGAGCCGTATTGTATGATTGGCCCGGGGGAATTCCTAATTTGACCGTCTTTGTAAACAAAAAAGGATTTACAGGACTTTTATCAAGCAGGATGATATCCGGCAGGGAGTTTTGCCAATTCATGTTTGGATAATCATAGAAACCTCTTCCCACTAACGCCACCTGATCATACGGAGTTCCCTGGGGCGCCACCTGCTCTACAGAATAATTAAGCAACAGCGTATTTATTGTGATCTTGTAATAGCCTTTTTGTGCCAGTATGATGGGTTGTGACCTGTTGGCATCTGTTGAAAGTTTTGTAGAACCTATAGCATCTAAACCAATGGCAACCGGCGTGAGCGATGTTGGATTGGGAATACATCTTATCTGCGTGTTATCGTTTCTGGCATAATAAGTTATTTGATAAGTATGGGAAGATATTTTATCCATGGCAATGGGAACACCAAAAAGGTTTCCGGTAAGCTCTGCCTGGGACTTAACGTCTGACAGGTATAAGGTTGCATAATTCAGGTCCTGTAATCCCACCTTTATATCGATAAAACTTTTATCTCCCTTTTTATCGGTGACCTCAATCTTTAATGAATGAATTTGTAATGCTGCATTTTTGGGTATAACAATGTTATCATTCAGATCATATTTAGCCGGATCAGGGAAGCTGGTGATCACTTTATTTAAACCCCACGGCTCATAGATCAAAGCAATCTGTTGTATCCCATTATCAGCAGTGATCTGCGCCTTAACAGCAATGGTTTTCCCAAGGCTATCGACAATTAGATCAGACACATTACTGAAATGGATGTCAGCGGATGGTGGCCGATAAACAGTCACTTTATCGTCTTTTGAGCAGGCTGTAAAAAGAACGATAAGCAACGAAAGGAAGGGAATGATGATGGACAATTTTTTCATACGCATCGTTAGTTTTTTGGTATAGAAAATAAAAGGTCAGGCAAGTGTTACCGATGCTAAATACATCCGTACACAGGTAAACAACTAGTACCATTAAAAAAAGACAATTAAAGTCATGATACCTTCGGATGAGGTACCGTCATGTAGCAGGTTCTAAGCTCCTAACAAAATTGAATTTTTGTTCGTCGAAATAAAATAGACAAAAAGACGGATTTGATGGACTTTTTTATGATCACTTTTGTTGGAGCCTTGTGCTTCATTGGTCTTGATTTTATATACACTTCAGTACCAGCGCCATTTTGTGAGGGACATCAAAATAAAGAGATTGAGGTTTAAACGACAAAGATGGACTATTATCATGTAGGACATAATAATCTACTGACTGTACAAGTTGCCTGCCTTACATTGCAGATGCCCTCTATGCCATTGGCGGAAAATGGAAGCTGCCTATCATTATTGGCCTTTCCGAAGGCAACAGACGGTTCAACGAACTGCAAAGAACAGTAGAAGGGATATCAGCGAAAGTGTTATCAAACGAATTAAAGGATCTAGAGCTTAACGGCTTTATCAAACGTATCGTTTATTCAGGCATACCTGTAGCTGTGGAGTATGAATTAACAGAATATAGTGAAACCCTTAAGGACGTTGTAAGTTCACTCAGTGAATGGGGCCGTATGCACCGGAAAAACATAATGAAAGACCTACTCAAAACTGAGTAGGCCAAATTGTTATCTCCAATTAAACTAGTTATTCAATATATCCCCAATTTTCAAAACGATTCCGGCTCTAACCTCATAGATCCTCAGGGCCGACGTATACACCTGTGCCACCTTATGTGCATGAATTTCCTGCGTGCCCACATTAATAAATTTCACCAACAGCGGTTTGCCACCTGTTTGCGGAACATCCTGCTCATCTTTCAGGTGTTTGGTATTGATATAATCAAGCTTGCCACCGCGAATGGCGTTTATGCTGATATCGATCATAAGCGGTCCGTCTTTTTTGCGCTTTGAAAACATCGACGGGTTGATCTGAAAACCGGCGCCTGCGCCCCAGTACATTGTCTTATCGTTAATCAAATTTTTCTTATCAAGCGGCTGACAGCCGTCGGGATCATTAGGATCTTCGATAGTGACATTACTATAAAAATTATATAAGCCTGCTTTAGCATTGATATAAGGTACGATCATAGATCTTTTTTCATCTAAGAACTGATACCTTGTTTGCAGGTTGGCGTTCACCACATTGCTGTTGTAATTCACCGGCACCACCGTTGACGTGTTGGCATCGAAGTTAAAAGTCTGGTCAATCTTTTCATGAGCATAGACACCAATCCCCAGTTCCAGTCCTACAGACAGGTTTTTCCATTGGCGCGGCAACTGGTATAAGCCGCCTATATGTAAACCATGAATAGCCTGAATATTTTGTGCCATTTGTTGCTGAGGTAAACCCAGACTGTAATCACCAATAAATTTAAGAGGCTGACTGATGGCGTTGAAATACAATAAACAATAGATAATGAGTGTAGATAATATTTTCATAACAGCAGTATTTGGCTAACAGAAATAATAGATGGCCTTATAAAGTTAGGATTCTCCCCTGCCGGAATGAAAAAATATGTGTTAAAAAGTAATTTGCCCCGACGTTTTTTTAAGCGTCGGGCCAATATCAAAAGTCAAAATTGGATATTTCGATTTCAAAGCGGGGATCAGCGTTTCTGAAGTTTTGTTTGTTTTTAGTTATGCTACTGTAATTGTTTTAAACAAGGTGTAACCATCGGTATTATTTCCTGTAACTGAATCAGCCATATTTCTATTCAGACTATTTGAAAATATACTGTCCTGCGTGTTTGATGTGTCGGGAGTTCCATTGTAACCATTTGCTGCATAAACCGTCATGTAAGTTGAAACCGGAAAAGCAATTTGAGTTACTAAAAGTGAGCTTCCGCCTGGAGTTAATATTTCAACATGAATGTGTGGTGCCCTGCCTGGATACCAACCCGGGAATATGCTAATGAACGACACTTGCCCATTTGTATTTGTGGTTTGCCTTCCCCGTAAATAATTGGTATTGGTTTGCGTTGCATATTGAGAATATAATCCGTCTTTATCACATTGCCAAACATCCACAAGTACGTTTACGAGTGGCGTGCAACCATTGCTTTGGTCTTGTATAGTTAGCGTCATTAAAAGAGGAATACCTGTTCTATCCCCAATGATACTTGCTCTTACATACTGAGCCGGAGTTTGTATAGGAAATGGCCCTTGGGTTTCAGTTGGGGAAACAGTACAATTTCCGTTTGAACTATCCGAATTATCCCCATTATCATCTTTTGAACAGGAGGAAATAACATAGGGCAATGCTATAACAGAACCCAACCCTAAAAGGCCCTTCTTTAAAAAATATTTTCTATCCATTTCTGCCTTGTTTTAAAGTGATGATGCAAAAATGCACCCCCTCCATGCCAAAAACATTGAACAAGTTCAATAAATGAAATTTGCCGGGGGATAATGCAAATGGCCGCCTTTTAAAAAAAGACGGCCATTGCTTCAACCTTGTAATAAGGCTATTGGATCTTTGTACTTATTTCTTCTAACGATACATTTTCGGCTATTACTTTCCCTTCCCCATCGAGGAGGAACATGGCTGGAATTGCTTTTACATTATACGCATCGGCAAGGCCCGCACGGTCGAGGAAACTGTGCCAGGGAAATTGCTCAGCGGTATTGGCTTTCACCCAATCGGTTTCTTTTTTGTCGATGGATACACTGATAATTTCCACTCCCTTGCTGCCCATCTCCTGATAAAACTTTTTCAATGCAGGTATAGCCTTGCGGCAGGGCACACACCAGGACGCCCAGAAATCGATGACTACGTACTTTTTGCCTTTGGCTATAGATGCAAATGAAACCGGTTTTTGCAGCGAATCTACAAACGCCAGTGAAGGCGCTTTCTTTCCCACATAACTTACCGGGTACAGGTCTGCCGCCACGATCTTGCCATAATAGCTTTCTTTGGCTGCTGCGGAGAACTGCTCAAACATGGCTTTTTCTGTTGGCCTGAAATAACTCATTTGGTCAAGCATCAGGAACGGCCCCCACCAGCTGTCTTTATTAGCAAGGATCAATCCTTTTATGGAGTCCTCAACAGTTGTAAAGAATTCTTTTTCATCCTTTGCAAATTTCTTGTACGCATCGGAAGCCATCACTTGCTTCTGGAGGGTGGTATCTTTTTGCCCCCTGGCCGAATCCAGCTGCGCAATCACCTCTTTATTATTGGTGTGGTAAGCTTCATACAAAACACTCAACCGGTCGCGCAGCGAAGTCTTGCTCAGAAATTGTTCATGGGACTTGCTGCCAATAACTTTAAGGTCATTGAACTGATGGTATTTTGAACCATTCAATTCTTTCTCAGCCACCTTACCGGTTACACGAATGGCGGCATTCTCTACCATTACGCGAAACATGCTGTAATCTTCGCCTGCAATTTTTACTATAAAAATGCGCGGGCCGCTTACACTGCCTGTGAACAAAAATTTGCCGTCTTTCACTACTGTTGCCGCTACCGGCTTTTCATTTTTATGGGTACTGCCAGGCACCAGTTCTATTCTAGTACCCTCTGGCAGTTCTTTGAATTCACCGGTTAAGGTATACTTCGCTGCGCGTTGAAATGAATACGACGATCCCAACACCACCAGGATGGCGATGGCATAAAATGCTTTCTTAATTAAGGTTTGATTCATTGATAAGTGTATTATTGGTTTACGTTCTGCTGAATAGTGCCGTTACCGGGGTTCTTGATAGCGCCCAGGGGGAATGGCATGGTCCACAGCGGAGACCCTGGTTTCAGGCTAATGGTAATTCCGCTTTCTGTTTTAGTGAATGTTTTTGCATACAGCGGGTCTTTATTGAACCGGCGCATATCGGCAAAAGCTACAATGCCAAAGAGCGTTTCATTCTCTTTGGTGCGGCGGATAAAGTCAATGGCTTCTTTGGTGGTGCCAACCGTTAGTGCAGTATAGTTAGCCGGCAGAATACGTTTCACCCGTACCGCATTCAATGCGTCCATAGCGCCGGAAAGGTCATTTTTACGAGCCAGGCATTCTGCTTTTATCAGGTACACCTCGGTGGTAGTGATGCCACTTTCGTTGTACCGGCCGGTAGTGATGGCATAATAGTAAGTATCTGCGCCTACTGTTCGCAACTTCCAACGCGATAGCAGGCTTGCATCGCCTGTTTCAAAACGCGCTGCCCTGTCGACCCGCAAATGCCATTCCCTTTTGAGAAAAATATTTTCACTATGCATCATAATGTAGTTCTCTATATAATCATAACTCCTGGGAGATGGCAGACTGGGATAATTGTTCGCCTGGTCTATCTGCGTTTTGTATGATTGATAATAAGCGGTATAATCGAACAGTTTGTCATTCTGACCAAGCGCCTGGTTGGCGTATGACAGCGCTTTGTCATAATCGCCCATCTGCAGGTATACGCGCGCCAGGAAGGCATAAGCAGCTCCCTTGGTGCCATGTACAATGGTTGCCCCTTTCACCGGCAGGTCGGGAATAGCATCCGTTACATTGTTGATCATATAATCATACATCTCCTGAATGGTGACCTGTTTGTATGGGGCATTGATGTCGGCGCTTTCGATCAGGGGTACACTCAGTTTGGAGCCCGCATTGGAAACTTCATACGTATCTGCATAATAGTTCACCAGAATGAAATAGTGCATGGCCCGGCCCAGTTTGGCCTGCGCTATCAGCGTATTTTTATCTGCATCGGTTGCATCCGTTGCGACCGGAACATACTGTAAGATCAGGTTAAAAGTAGAGATCGCCGCATACGCGGTGTAATAAGCGCTTTCATCAGCATTATTCAAATTGACCCTGTTGGCGCTTTCATCCCACATATAATTGGCCTTCCACAGCGGACTGCCATTTATGGTCGCTTGTGTTTCAAAGCGGTCGTTCAACAATAATACCGCTTGGATGATTGGCGCACGATGGTTCGCATACTCATCCCTTACCAGGGCTTCAAAATCGGCCAGCGTCGTCGGGATCTTCTGGCCTTTAGGCAATACATCAAGATACTTCTTACAGGAACCCAACCCAACCACCAGCAGCAACAACACAATATTTATAGTATATTTTATTGTAGACTTCATAACTGTTCATTTTTACTTTCAACCGTGCCACGGTTTCGAACCGTGACACGGTTTTCTTTTTTAATAGATTAAAAACCGAGGTACAGTCCCCATACATAGTTTGGCCTGTTATACCCACCCAGCAGGTATTTGGCTTTTTTGTCAGCCGCAATGGTGTACGCATTCTCCACATTGAACTGCAAACGGGCGCTTTCTACAAATGCTCTCCTGGTAATATGCGATGGCAGGTTGTAGGCCAGCGAAATATTGCGCAGGCGAATATTACCGGCATTCAACACATTAATGGATGCCCTGGTATACATATCATAGAGAGTGGTACTAAAGCCCGGGGATTCTGCGAACATAGCCTTAGGTACATCAGTAGTGGCTTCATCGCCGGGTTTCATCCAGCGTTCTGTAATGCGTTTGTTTACGGTATTAAACGGAGTTATGTAACCGAATACAGTACTATTGTACTGATAGCCCAGCATAGGCAGGTTGGTATTCTCGGTATTCCTTATTTTATGTCCGCCCTCATAGGTGATCAGGAAGGCAAACGTAAAATTCTTATAATCGAGCGAGCTGCTGAAGGAGCCGCTGTACTTGGGCACCGTAGTACCGCTGTAGATGATGGACTGTAATGTGGTAGGTGACGCAGTAACCTTGTCGCCCTTTTCGTTATACACTTGCGGCAGTCCTTTATCGCTTAAACCGGCCCACTGATAGCTATAGATGGCGTTGAAAGGATTGCCTACGCGCGGATAGGCCTGTGCATAATCCAGCTGCAGGAAGTACACCGGCGCCTCTACGTTCACATAGGTTACTTTGTTCTTGTTAAATGCAATGAGGCCCGTGAGGTTCCATTTCCAGTCTTTTGACCGGATGATATCGGCGCTGATATTGGTCTCGATGCCATTATTGGTCATTTGTCCGTTGTTGATGGTGTAGGTAGAGTACCCCCAGCCTTCGGTTGGCACCCCCTGGGTATTGGCCAGCAGATCCTTGCCCCGCTTGTTGTAGTAATCTACAGAACCCGTGATGCGGTTTTTGAACATAGCAAAGTCAACCCCGATATTGCCGGTGAACGTACGTTCCCACGACAACAACGGATTAGGCCGGGTGCTGATGGAACCTTGTGTACCACCGAGCAGTAAATTGTTGCTATAATACGCTGTCATGTACGGAGCGGAATTCTTGGCGATGTTCCCACCAATACCATAGGAACTGCGCAGCTTCAGGAAGGAAACAAAACCGGGCGTAAAGAACCCTTCTTTATAAATATTCCAGCCAGCACCAACTGACCATAATGGTTTATCCTGGTATTTTGAATCGGTTCCCCACAGGTTCGAGCGGTCCCAGCGAAGGCTACCCGTTAACAGGTATTTATCATCAAATGAATACCCCACATTGCCGTAAAACGATACAAAACGGTTCACCACTTCCCGGTCGTACCCCAGGTCGGCGGCGGTAAAAGTACCACCCAGCAATAAACCGCTGGCACTGATCAGGGTGGCGGCATTCACCGGATTATATGTAAGTAAGCTGGGATCATAGTTATACTGGGTTTGATTATTAAGCTCCAGTTTCATGTGCTTTGTTTCAGAACCAATGATCGCAGTAATATTGTGATGCCCGGCAATGGTTTTATCAAAGTTCAACTGCTGACGATAGTTGTATGAGGTACTCTGCTGTGTTTGCCGGTTGTAAATATTTCCATAAGGTAACAGATACTGAAAGCCGTTAGCGGCAGTATTTTGAGCAAACCCATTGACACGATTGCGCACGTAGTAACTGTTCTTATCGTTCAGTCTGCTGAAACGCTCGTTATTGTTCTCATATTGAAAAGACACCTGGTAGTTAAGCCATTTTGCAAACTTTATATCGAGTTTTGCATAACTGCGGCTCATAAAGCTTTTTGTTCTGCCCTGGTTCATGCCGATCTCATCGAGCGGCGTAATATCCATACTGTACAACTTATACTGATTGACAATGTTCATGGTATTAGCGCTCAGGCGCGATGAAGCGGCAGATGTATAATGAGAACCATCTTCATATGCTAACTGATCATAGGGCATATAGTTATAACCTGGTAAAAGCGGGTTATATCCCTGTGTTTTTATATCGGAATATTGCAGATAGGAGCTCAGCTCAACATCGAGCCAATTGGTAACATGCGCGGTATTGCGCAGGTTCAAACCCAGGTTCTTGTCGGCTGAAAATTTATCCTCCAGCGCATTATCACGATAGGTAACGGAAGAATAAAAAGCGTTTTTGTCGCTGGCATTTGCTACACTCACATTATACTGTTGCAGGAAGGTATTGCGTTTCGCATATTTCTCCAGGTCATCGTAATATTTATACCCGTTTTGCGACAACTGGTCAAGCTTTGTATTCAGATCCTGCTGGGTGCTTTTACCCGCATAGTAATTGAGATACGCTTTTACACCCTGACTATAATATATATTGTTTGTCAGCATGGAGTTGGCGTAGGTGGCGGCATTGGCGCCCTGTAAGTTGGAATTGGTGGTTGCCCATTCTTTTTCCAGATCAACCATGTCGGCAGCATTGGCCAAACGATCGGTATAAAAATTATATGGCTGAACGGTAAAAGTGCTGGATGCATTGATCTGCGGCTTTCCCTTTTTTGCTTTTTTGGTAATGATCACCACTACCCCGTTGGCGGCACGGGCCCCGTAGATGGAAGCGGCAGCCGCATCTTTCAATACCGTTATCTTCTCTATATCTTCCAGGTTCAATCCGGGTAAATTTTCAACCAGCGAGCTACCATTACTATTATACGATGTATTCTCCACCGGAAAACCGTCGATCACGTACAATGGACTGGTAACGCCGTTCATAGAAGTAGTTCCCCGGATCAGTCCATTGTTATAACCGGCTACGCGGCCTTCGAGCAATGAGCTCAGGCTGCTGAGGCGTTGTTGTTTGAATGAACCGGCGGTAACCGTAGCAAAAGCGCCGGTAGCGCGTTCCTTGCTCAGCGTTTGGTAACCGGTTGAGTAACTATTTACAACGATGGCATCCAGCGTGTCTATCGATCTTGTTAATATCACTTCAATATTAATGGCCGTATTATCATCAGACAGTCGTTTTACATCCTGGATGTCATTACCAGCTTTCAGGCGAGAAATGGCTATTTCTTTTACCTGGAAGCCCACCGAAGTGATCTGAAGAACGGCATGATCATTTACATCTTCCAATGTAAACATACCGCCTTCGCGGGTTGACGTACCGGTAGCAGTTCCTTTAACCTGTACCGAAGCCCCTGCTAATGGCTGCCTGTCGGGTGCATACACGATGCCCGCTACTTTTACATTATTCACCTGTTCAACATGCAAGGGTGCAGGCGCCTTTGATAAAAAGATCGTTTTGCCCTGGATTGAATATTTCAGGGGCTGCGTTTTCAATACTTCGTTGAGGAATGTTGACAGCAGCATATTCCTTGCTGAAATGGTAACAGGTTGTGTACCATGTAACAAGTCTTCATCAAAGAAGAAAACATAACCGGTTTGGTCCTTTACTGCATTGAACACGTGTTGAAGCGGAACATCTTTACCGGAGAATGTGACCGACTGTGAAAAGACCTTAGCGGAAACCTGTAAACAGGTAGCCAGTAAAAGGATCGCCGTGAACTTCATAACGAGCATAGTTTTGGTAAATGGCCTCCGTCTTACGCCAAGACGGGATAGCGCAGCAATTTGCATAGATTTGCTTTGTTTTGGGTTATGTAATTAAGCAGTCTTCCACAACGTGCTGATTGTAATCCAAACGGCTCACCTACGCCAAGGCTTCGGTGAGCAAGCCGGGTCCCGTGACAGCGGGATTCGGCTTTTATTTGGCAACACGTTGAACTATCGTTCAGGCAATACAATCAATCATTCATCAGTGATCATTCATCTGTAAATACTTATTTTATTTTGGGCAGATGGAACTTACCATGGCAAAATTTTCATTGCACTGTGTGTCATAATGAAAATTTTGCTATGGACGTTTCATTTTTGTTGTACGATCATTGTGCGGCCTTCAATACTGAATTTGATGCCCAATGATTGCAATCCATTCATTAGTTGAGATAAGGTAAGGTCGTGGGTAATTTCTCCGCTGAATTTTCTGGCCGGCATTTGTCCTTCATATTTTACCTGGATATCGTACCAGCGCGCCAATTGCCGCATAACGGTAGTAAGGTCGGCGCCTGTAAAACTGAAGAGACCATTCTTCCAGGCCATAACCTGCGCAAGATCTGGTGAATGGTCAATGGTCAATGGTGAATGGCCTGCTATTGCAGCTTGCTGACCAGGTTTTAAAATCACCGTGTTTTGAGTAGTGTTTTCAGAATTAACGCGAACTGATCCTTCCAACAAAGTCACTTTCACATTAGGCTCATCGTTATAAGCATTGATGTTAAAGTGGGTTCCAAGTACTTCTACCCGCCCCCCCCTGCCCCCGCCATTCGTTGAAGAAAGAATATCAACAATAAAGGGAGTTTTCTTTTGTTCCCCTTTAGGGGTTAGGGGTGCCACTTCAAAATAAACTTCACCGCTTACTTCAACGTTTCTTTCATTGCCTACAAATGTTACAGGATAGGTTATGGAGGAACCGGCATTGAGCCAGATACGGCTTCCATCGGAAAGCGCCATATTAATTACCTTACTGCCCCTGGGGTTTGTAAGGGTATTGTATACCAGTTCATTGGCTGCACCTTTATAAGCAATTTGTCCATCGGCCAGCTTTACCACCTGCACATTGCCCTGGGTGGCCAGGGCCCCGTTGCCGGCACTGTCGAGGTAAACCGTTTTGCCATTCGCCAGCGTGATCATGGCCCTGCTGCTTTGAGGCGCAGGCACATCCTGCACCGGAATGGTTGCAACAACGCCGGTTGAACCGGTTGGTTTGTCATTGTTCAATAACCAGTACCCCGCAACCCCTAATGACAACACAACAACAGCTGCCGCCGCCCAGCGAAACACCCGACCACGCCAAAGGGGAACGGCCACCGGTTCCTGCATGTATGGGGCTGCTTTACTATAAACCTGCTGCAAAAGGGGTTCCCACCCCATAGCAGGCATATCATGACCGGCAGCGGAACGCTGCCAAAGGCCCTCGAGTTCCGACTGCATGACGGTTTCATCCTTCAGCTGGTGGATCTGTTGCCAGAATTCCTCCAGCTCTTCGGCTGTACTTTTGTCATTCAGGTATTGCTGTACCAGGTATTGCAACCGGTCGTTTTGTATACTCATAGCAGCAGGTTATACCACTACGACGGCATGAAAAGAAAAAAAGGGCTATCGGCCCATTAACTTTTTTTTACTTTTTTATTAATAATGGGCTAGGTGAGAAAAAAGAAGCAGGAAAAAGCGGCATTACCCGGGTAATTTTTTTGCAGGTACTCGCTGATAGAGCGGGTAGCCGCCATAATTGTGCTCTTGACAGTATTGCGGGAAAGATGCAATGCCCGGGCAATTTCTTCATGGGTTAATCCCTGTTCACGACTGAGCGTGTAAATAAGCTTGCGTTGCGGAGGTAATTGATTTATAGCATCGTGTAATATGCGTCGGCATTCTTCGTCAATCAGCCAGTCGTCCAGGGAGCGTTCAACCTGATCACTGATCCGCTGCGCATACACCTGTTGAAGCCGGGCATGGCGGGCGGTCGTTTTAAAAAAGTCCATGGCTTTGTTATAAGCCACTTTATGAAGAAACCCTTCCAGGTTCTCAACGCGCACCAGCATTTCGCGGCCTATCCAAAGTTTCATAAAAACATCAACCAGAATATCTTCCGCTACCTCGGGCGATTTGGTGATGCCTGCCAGATAGGTATACAATCGTTGCCTGTACATTTCAAAAATGTGAGCAAACGCATCCTGGTCTCCCCCAGCTACGCGCTGCAGCAGTTCCCGCTCATGATATGTGGGTTGTTCTGGCACTAATTCCCTGGCTTGGGGCTAAAAATAATAAAATATTGATACGCGGGGGTAGTTTATTTGCGCCGTAGCATATGCCCGCGCCATATTGACAGATGTGTAAGCTTTTGTTTATATTCGTTAACAGCTAAACCAATACCAACTATTATGAAACCTAAAACCATCAACGTTCTTTACTGGGTGTTTACCATTCTATTTGCAGCACTCATGATATTTTCTGCTTATGGCAGCATATTAGTAAACGAGGATTCAAAAAAGCTGATCCATGATTATCTTGGTTTCCCGGTATATTTCATTCCATTCACAGGCTTTGCCAAGCTGTTTGGATCAATTGTTATTTTAATTCCCGGACTAAAAACAATAAAAGAATGGGCTTATGCCGGTTTGTTTTTCGATCTCTTTGGCGCTGTATATTCCAGTATTGCCGTATCCAAAGCTTTTGATCCCATGATGCTTTTCATGCTGGTTTGGTTTGTACCAGGCATTTTGTCTTATATTTTCTGGAAGAAAAAAATGAAACTGGATTTACAGAAGTAGTTGACCTCATATACAGGAATATAACGGGACCGGACGAGCCATGCATGTAATGCTGCCCTTGCATATCAGAAATTTTATTACTATTATTGGCCTCTACTCAGCAGGCAATTCATTTGAAACAACGCCTGAATAGCTGACAAATGGCTCACTGCCAAAAGATATTCCTGCAAACAGGTTAGGAGTCAGTTTGTATTCATATACCATCTTCGTGTCTGTGGTACCAATAAGCATATTGGCATGGTGCGTATAAATTAAGCTCTTGTAACGTTTCTCTACATACCCGGAGGGAGTATAGGTGATTGAAAAATTGCCATTTACCGGATCTAGCGTTCCCATATTATCGGTTACTACTGTGCGGTCAGGGGGATTGACGTTTGTTCTCTTGTGCACATATAACGTTTTGCCAGCTACAGCCAGCGCCATATAATCAACATAGCTTTCAGTAGCTAAAACAAGTGTATTAATTGTGCGTTCTACCCTGTTAAACTTAATTAGCTTTTTATAATCAGCCGACAGCCCCATAATTTCATCAGAAGCCGGATAATAGACCAATGAATACAGGTTGTCGCCAGGAATATTGAGATCTGTAGCTGTCATTTCCTTACCGGTTTTAACATCAATGGTAACCAGTTGTTTTATTGAGCTCCCTTTTTTGAAGGCATACAATGTATCATTAGCGACTACTACTCCTTCTATATATACATTGGCAGATGTTTCTTCTTTTTCTTCTTCTGTAGTTTGACCATCTTTTTTGCAACTACCCAAAAGCGCTAACAGCAAGAAGACAGCACAACCTGTTTTAACAGTTTTCATAATTTACACAGTTAATAGTACTCGTAATATCTTTTAACGTTACCAGGCTGTTCCGTAAAAGAGGTTACCTTACCCGCGACATTGAATTCATAGCTCCGTTGGTAAAAACT
>DASUVL010000875.1:0-11249 GCA_036379015.1 Niastella sp. | reverse complement strand
TGGCAATAATTCAGTCAATTTGATCTTCTGAAAAACCAGGTCGCTCTGGCTGCTTTCATATACAATACCAATAGTATCGGCATCGATACTGGTTAGGCAGGAATAACCCCGGCTTTTCCCTTCATCGAGTAGTATTTTTTTATTGTCCGGCCAGGTAAGTCCATCATCATAACTCACTTTGATGGTCATATGATGGCGGAGTGTTTTTGAATCAGGATTTGCAAACAACAATATCGATTTCTGTTGGGCTTTCACCTGGTAATCATGCCGGATGATGCTGGCCATACAAACCGGTTCGTGCAAAGCACCCCGGCTTGTAGGATGCTCAGTCCAATCGGCTCCCATATTACGGGTAATGGCAACCACCCGGCCGTTGGTATCACCGGTATCTGTTTTGTTTTTACTGCAGCGCATGTTCAGCATAATGGCGCCATCAGATAATTCAACCGCCATGTTCTCCGTTGTAGATTCCCTGGCTGCCCGGTTGCTTGTATGCCAGGTATCGCCGCCATCTTTGCTGTAGGTAATATTGGAAAATGCTTTGCCTGTTTTATCACGCCCTTGTGTTGGGAAAACCAATGTGCCATCCCGTAGGGTAATGCCCCGTCCGGGTGCAGGTGCCCACAACCACCAGTCTTCCTGTTTGCACTGACGGGTTACATTAACCGGTTTGCTCCACGTTTTCCCATTATCGTCACTTTTAACGATCAGGAACTGGGCTGTTTGCTTAACGTCAAAACCCGGTTGAGAACCTTTATTTTTCCATTGGTGATTCCAATCCTTGCTCTCTACGGTAAGTCCTTCAATCCATTTGCCCTGGTCATTCAACACGCCATGCATCCATAACCCTGCAATAAAAATAGTACCGGTATTTTTATCTACCAGGATATTGGCATCAGATACACCGTTGAATTTTTCCGGCAATCCGCCCCATTGCTCCATATCAATAGCGATCTGCATAGGCAGCCAGGTGTTGCCTCCGTCGATGCTTCTATTTACGCCAATATCAATATTGCCTTGCAGGTCACGGCCGCTTTCCCTGCGTACATCATAAACAGCCAGCAATGAACCATCTTTAGCTGTAGCCAATCCCGGTATTCGATAGGTATGAACACTATCCTGGTTATGCTGCCGTAATGCCATACCTATACGCTGTTGTATTATTGACTGACCGGTCGCTTTTTTCATTTTCCCGTTCAATACGGCGCCAATAGCATTAAACGATATTACATGAAACAGAGACGCATCATTATTCAATTCAACCGATAACCAGAAAAAGTGATCACCGGTCGATAACATTTTATCCCCTTTGATCATTAGCTTCTCCCCTGTTTTGCCGGTGCTGCCAACCAGTTGTAATTTCTCCGTATTCGCCAGATTGGTAGTTCGGGAATCGGCGCCGACATAATACAGCCTAACCTGTTGAATGTCTTTCCAGTCAGTACTACCCCTGGTATTAAATACCATTTCTGTGAACCTGGTACTGTCAGATGCTCCAGCGATATGAATATGGATAAGCAATACCGGGTTGTCTTTCTTCTGCACCAATACCGGCACCTGGTAATGAGTTTGTGTAATGCTGATCTCCTGCGTTGGCTTTGCGACAACCAACAAGGGCATCATACAAACAACCAGGCAATACAATATAATTCTTGAAACACGCATATCCTTCAACATTCAATATTCAACATTTAATATTCAATATTTCCTTCGGGCTAATAACCCGGCGCCTGCACCAGGGTAAAGTTCTTATTTAATTCACTTTGTACTAAGGGGAAGAAATAATACTTATTATCCCAGACCCGCGTAGATGTTCTTGTTTTTACATAGAAGGCCGGATCAGTTAAATTCTCACCGGCAATCACATTCATGCCGGAAAAATCGCCGCCCTGCCTGCCTTCCGGGGTATTGGCAATTTTCCACCGGCGGATATCAAAAAAGCGGCAACCCTCGTATGCCATCTCTATACATTTCTCCATTTGAATTTGTTTCCGCATGTCAGCCTGGGATAACCCCATCGCCACCGTCAATGAAGGAAGACCACCGCGCGTACGAATGAAGTTCAAATAGGTTAGGATATCGGGATTACCGGGATCAGATTCATTTAACGCTTCTGCATAATTCAAATATAATTCTGCCAACCGAATGTACATAGCGGGCCGTGCAACATTACCGGTGGTGGTGTTTACTAAATTCCTCGCTGGATTGGTATGCTTGCGTACGAGGTATCCGGTCTTCGGGAATTTCACTTCACTGCCATTGCCGTTACCGGAATTACCTGACGGCCAGAATTGCACATAGGTTTGTCCGGTTCTTGCGACAAAAGGGATCGTAGCGCCATTAAATGTGATGGAATTATAGAAACGTGGCTCACGGTTCACATACATATTGGAAGTACCAGCTACATAAAAGCCCGATTTGGCCGTGGCGGCAAAACCGCTTTCGGTATAGTTGCTTCCTGATTCATTGATCGCTTTACCAGTGGGGAACATTCTGAATTTATCAACAAACTCCTGAGGTACTACCAATGATGCATTGACCGCGGTGCCATTGGCAGCCCGCGGCGCAGCATCACTTTCCCAGGCTAAATAAGCGGTAACGGCACGGGTCCAGATCCCTTCAGTGCTCCAACCGGTCAGGAACAGATCGCGGTAAGAATTAAACGCACGCGCAAAGGCATCGCTACCGGTCGTTGAAAGAAAGATATTTTTCCCATTAGCCTTTGCATGATCAATGGCCACTTTAGCTGCTTCCGCTGCTTTTCTCCATTTATTGGCATCATAGCTGGTATTCATCAATTGTTTGCCATCCATATTTTTAAAGTTGGCATAATCGGGATTGCCATTGTACAATGGACTGGCATCATATAATAACACAATGGATTTAACGGCACTAATTATCATCTTATTTATCCGGCCATTTTGGGTGGCGTCTTCAGTGCCTCCGGCAGTTACATGTTTTTCAGGTACCTTATTTTGGGCAGAATCCATTTCGGCTAACACATAATCTATGCATTCCTTCCAGCTGTTTCGTGGTATCTGGTAGTCATCGTTGTACTTGCCTATATTATCACCGAGCAACACAACAGGCCCATACAGCTTCATCAATGTCCAGTAATAGTATGCTCTTAAAAAACGAGCTTCCGCTTTATATTGATCGATCAGCTCTTTGCCATTTGGTTCTTTCAACAGATTGGTTTCACTGTTATCTACATTCGCCATAAATATAGTAGCCATGCGGATGGCCTGGTAGTGGCCCGTCCAGAGATTGACGCCGGCATTAACCCCGCTGAGCATACCACTGGCTTGTAAAGTAGGAGTGGCGAGCTCCATTTCTTCCGTATATCCTGCCCAATAGCGGGCAGAACCGGCTGTCGTTGACCACGGATCGGGCAACGTGCTGTATACGGTAGCCAGCCAGTTTTCTGTTTCTGCTTTGTCTTTAAATATAATGTCGGTAGAAACAAGGTCTTTAGGCACATTATCAAAGTACCCTTTTTTGCAACCACACAGGGTGGCAAGGAATATTATAACAACAGGTATATATTTCATTTTAAAAGATTCATTTGTGAACGATGACTGAAGACAACGAGGCAACCCCGACCAGTCGGTACATAAAGGCAACGAGAAAAACCAGCTTATGGATTTGTAAGTTCCCTTTCTCATTCCTCATTTTACATTCTTCATTTTTCATTTCCTTAAAAAGTGACTCTCGCCCCAAAATTATACGCCTTGATATTGGGATAGAATCCGCCCTTGGTAACTGTGGTAGAACTGGTGCCCGTATCATTTAATTCGGGATCCCAATACTTCCATCCTGAAATGGTCAACAAATTGGTACCATTGACAAAAAATCGCACATTTTTCACTCTGTTCCGGCGCAACATACCCGCAGGCAATGTATAACCCAGCTCAGCGCTTTTCAACCGGATGAAATCAGCAGGATGTAACCACCAGTTGCTCGCCAAAAAATTGGATGTGGGATCGAGGTTACTACTTAGGCGTGGATAGAATGGATGCGAATCAGGATTATCAGGCGTCCAGTGATCTTTGACAGCCGCATACAGGTTTGGACTATTAGCGCCATTGTTAAAAGGCAATGTACCATCACCAGCGCCATAAAGCAGCCATACCTTGCCGGTTCCCTGTACAAAAGCGCCGATATCAAACCCTTTGTAGCCAAAGGCAATATTCAATCCATACATCATTTTGGGCGTACCATTGGCATCCACGCGCGACACATCAAAGTTGTTGATCTGGCCATCGCCATTCAGGTCCGCATACTTGATATCGCCCATCTTTGGATTACCGGTTTGCTTCGCCCATTTTTCAGCCTCGTCATCGCTTTCAAATAAACCAACGGCGGTATACAATTCTTTTGCATCCACTTCATGGCCTTTCCATTCCATCCAGGGGTAAGGTTGCGGAGGTAAACCTTCCTGCAGGTTGGTCTTTTTATTATAGGTAAAGGTGCCGGTGAAAGTTAACCAGGTTGATTTGGCAAACGCTTTGTTATAAGAGAGCGATAGATCAACTCCCTTATTCAATACGATCCCGATGTTACGGATCGGGTTCACGCCGCCAAAACCCGAGATACCGGGAATGGTTGCATCGGCGCGCAATATGTCTTCCCTTCTTTCGCGGAATAATTCAACGATCAGTTTGAGATCATTATTCAGGAAATTCATTTCTATACCGAGGTTATGCCGGTACGACGTTTCCCAGGTGGCATCAGTAGCGATCTGCGTTTGCGAATATCCGGCATAGTTTGTTGACAGGGACGTAGGTGTACCAAACTGGTAAACACCCGCAGCCGCTTTGTTCAACAGATCCAGGTACAAAAACCGGTTACCGCTGTAACCACCGTTACCAGTGAGGCCATAACTATAGCGAAGTTTGAAATATGATAATGCATTGGTCAGTGGTTTAAAAAAGTTCTCGCTTGAGACCACCCACCCTACACCAAACGAAGGAAAGAAGCCATAGCGGTTCGCCGGGCTAAAATTTTCTGAACCGGTATAACCAAAATTACCTTCCACAAAATACCGGTTATTAAAGCCGTAGGTAGCGCGACCGGTCAACCCGCGATTACGCCAGGGCGTAGCTGTTGAAAAAGTAGCGGCGTTCCCATCAACAAACTCCGATTGGTTGAACAATAACAAGGCGCCCACTTCATGCTTACGGCCAAAGTTCGCCTGGTAATTCAATGATACTTCCTGATACATGCGACGGCTTGTTGACCGGGCAGAAGAAAACCCAAGAATATCGTTGCTTGAATTTAACTGCCGGGTGATCAGTTCGCCATTAGCATCGCGTCCTTCTGCATAATACATCCGGGCAGCACGTGTGGTGGCCACTGTGGTACCAGCACCCACATCGAAAGAAAACAACCCGGAAACAGACAATCCTTTTATGAGCATACTAAGGTCTTGCCGCACCTTTATATTTGAACGAATGGTAGCAGAATCATCATAGCCTGAGCCAAAACCAAAGGCAAAGCGGGCCGGACTGCTTCGTCCATCCGGCGTACCGGGCCACTGGCCATTTGAATATTTGGCCGGAATAATATGCGGGGGCACCCGCAATGCCTGTTCAAACAGGTTGTTCGATACATTTGAAATAGCAGCATCAAAGGGTCCGTTCCTTCTGTCAACTATGGTAGCTATACCCAGATCCAGTTTTGTTGTACCGGTTACATTCACAACAACGTTCGAGGTAAAATTGTATCGACGATAAAAGGATTTCGTATCGTAGCTTTCGTCGGTATATGGCTTTATCAAACCGGTTTCATTGTAATATCCGCCGGAGATATAATAAGTGGCCTTATCTGCGCCACCACTCACATTGAAATTGGCGCGTTGCGTTAGACCGTGATCGCGGAACAGTTCTTTATACCAGTTAGTATTAGGATACAGATCGGTATCAACGCCATCCCGGTGCAGCGCAATTCTATCATCGGTATAAAATGTAGGACGACCCCGTGTGTCCAGCGCTTCGTTATACAATTCCATCCAGGTAGGCGCATCCAGCAACTCAGGCAATTGAACAAATTGGGTAAGTCCCTGGTTCAGTTCAACATTGATCTTCGGTTTGCCGGCAACACCCCGCTTGGTGTTTATCAAAATAACGCCATTTGCGCCTCTGGTACCATAAACTGCCGTTGACGTCGCATCTTTCAATACGGTGAAGGTTTGAATATCTTCGGGGTCAACATCATTGAAACTTCTGTCGGGCACGCCATCAATGATGATCAGCGGTGTTCTGGTACTGGTACCAAAAGTAGAAACGCCGCGTACCAGCACACTGGCATTGTCGGCGCCAGGTCCCCCACCCCTTGATGTCGTTATTATACCGGAAATTCGTCCGGCCAGCATCCCCGCAATATCCCTGGCAGGTAGCTTCAGGTCTTCAGGCGTTATGGTTGCCTGTGACCCTACCACGCTCACTTTCTTTTGCTGCCCATAACCAATGACGGTTACTTCATCCATACTACCGGCAATGGGCGATAATTTAACGTTCAGATCGACACGGTTTCGTACCGGAAAGCGCTCCAGGCGGTAGCCGGTATAGGAAAACTCAATAGAGTCAGTAGGGTTCACATTAATGGAATACAGGCCATCTTTATTGGTGGCCGCAGCAATAGTGGTATTAAAAATCTGTATAGTTACCCCTGTCAGCGGCTTATCCAGTTCATCAGTAACTTTTCCGGTAACGGTCAATATTCTGTCCTGGGCGCACAAACTGGTGGCCAGGAATAAGAAGACAGCAAGTGGCAAAAGCACATCCCACCTGCCTACACGCAACGGTGATTTCTGTAAGGTCATAGAGTTAGTTTTTAGTGCTGGGTAATTGTCTGACTAGATGTTGGGAAAAAATGAATGATAGCCGGGTAAGCCTAAAGTGGTATGGCAACCACTGGAGTTAGCAGTCTGTTTCATGCAAGCAATTTTTAAGCGTTAGTCGTTATTATGTTCTACATAACAAAAATGGAAAGAATTTCCGGTATTCCAAAAAAATTATGCATTATCATTTCAATTTGCCTTGTAATTTGCTCATTTTGAAGGAGTAATCAGACAAAAATATACCTTGCTGTGAAAATATTATGTAGTGCTTATTAAATTGCTGGTTTTGAGATGGCGGGATGGCGGGATCGAGCGATTTTGAGATGGCGGAATTTTGAGATTTTGGGATTTGCGAACCTGATAAATTTGCTTTAGGAGATTGTGATCTGGTCCTTATTCTTTGAGATTTGGAGATTCTGGGATTGAAGGATTTGGGAGTGGGATCTACGGTTTGACCTAGGAGTTTGAGATTGGATTATTGGAATTTGTGCTTTTTTATTGGCATTAAGAAAATCTCCAAACCACTAAATCTAGCAATCAGCAATAAAAAAAGGGCATCATTATTTACTTAGAAATAACAATGCCCAATATTATTTGACTACCATTGAAATACTTCGTTATTCAATATTAACCGGGGCTTACAGTCCGGCTTCAATATCAAACTTGATAGTAGCTGTACCGTTCAATGAAGCGGTAGTAGCACGACGGGCAGTACCTGATAATTTATAGATCAAAACAGTTGAATTGAAATAATCTTTCAGGTCAACATCATTTACCGGAATATCCAAAGTGATCGCATACTTATCAGGATTAGAAGTCAACGCAGCAAATGTGGTATAATCTGGTTTTGAGTTAGAAGCCAGTCCAGCCTCACATGCTGAAAAAGCACCGAAGTTATCGGCTTGTGTTGCATTCGACAAAGTAAGTGTGATGCTTTTTACTTTTACTTTTTTGATGTTACCAATGCCAATGCTTGAATTTTCTTTTTTCAAAACGCTGTCAATGTTAACTCCGAATTGAAACATGGTCAATTGTCCTGTACCAGCATTCACAGGATCAATAGTAAATTTTACATCGGCAGTTTGCAGCGGAACGTTAATGGTAATTAAATCTTTTACCTTGTTACAGGAAGTAAATACGGTACTAAGGGCTAATACGGCAACAAAACCAAGAGATCTGTACAAAATTTTCATGATACTGATTTGGGTTAAATTGTGGTTATAATAAACGCACAAATATAACTTTTTTGTATGCATGCCCTGATAAAATGGTGTAAATACCGCTTATTTGTATGCGGATGACCGTTCGTTGTACGTGGAAATAAATGCAACGATTATTTTTTGATCAATACACCATTTTGTTCGGTAAATGATTTGGCCGTCTCGATTTTTTTTATATCTGCTACCCTTTAAAAAACAAAGGCTGCCTGCAAACATTTTGTTGCGGCAGCCTTTGTTTTACTTTCTATCAGATCCTAATCTTTTGCATTTTTAATTAAGGGCAGTTTTGCGTATTGTACCAGTACAGAATCACCGGCTACTAATCTTGATTGCAAATCATGACTTTTAATATTTATCGCAGGAATTTCAACCAGCGTTGCGGCACAGTCCTTTGTTACCACTGCATAAGTTAACAAAGGAGCATAATAACCAGCACCAGATATAATTAATGGAGAAGTTTTACGATAAGTACCGCAGTTACCAACTGGACAATCAGTAAACGGATTGTATTCAGGAACCTGGCTTAATAAAGTAGCACAGGTAGAATTTAAAGTAGGTATCGGTGTACTGGTGTATTCAGTAACCATCATCAATGAATCTTTATATCCTGAGATCTGCATATTTACTCCATTAACGTTTACTCTGTTATCATTTAGAAAATGCAGCGCGGTGTTACTTGCAGGGACAGGAACAGTTGAAACGCCAACAAAAAACTGTTTTTTTGCCTCAACACTAACGTTCCGGTTAATGAAATCCTGAATAACAGCAGGGTCTGTAACAACGTCCTCGTCGGTATAGATTGCCAACTCTTTTATTTCCATAGCTGATCCGGGATAATAAGATTCAAGGATAGTATCACCGGGTGCTGAGCTTGCAGTATCACTTTTAGAACATGCATTAAAAAACAATCCGGAAATTAAAAAAGGGAACAGGATTTTGTACTTCATCTCGTTTTGTATTATAGTTTTAATAAATTACAGGATCATACTGTCTGGTACGCACACACTATGGCCATTATAGCCGCACAGCATGCGTCCATTCACATTTTATCTGGCGCGCACACAAGTTGGCCATTATAGCCGCATAGTATGCGTCCATTCACATTTTTCTTCAGGTCTAAAGCTTCGCTTATTGTAATTAATAAAGGGGAATACCCTTGTTTTCTCCTGGCAGCTAGTGGCTAACAACTGTTATGGTTGTTTTGGATGGCAGCTTATCGATTTTCTGCAATAGAAATGACAAGCATTTTGCAGATGTAACTAAAAATTTCCTGTGGCAATCTGGATCATTATTCCTGCAATCGGAGGGGGTGTGTGATTATCAGGGATGGCAAGCATTTATAATTGTCAAAATTACACATATCAGTCAATATAAACAAAGGTTGTGTAAAATAATTCTATACTAAGAGAGGATTCATCTTTGAAAAGTTGCATGCATCTTATAAAAATCTTCTTACAAAAAAATGTAACCGTTTTCAATTTTATTTACAATAATGCCGCAATATGATAATGATATTATTACAATAAAAAACTCCTGTATGGAAATACAGGAGTCCGGGATAATCATTTTTACCTAGAATAGATATTCACAGTTCAACGATTATCGCTGTACGAAATTAAATGCAACTGTCCTGTATGCCACCAGGATGGTTACCTGTTGGCTTTGGAAAGTGTGCTGAAAACAGAATGGCCTTTTTTGGTAGGCCGCATATATTATATATAATGAACGTAAAAGGATTGGCCCAGGGGGAATACAAATTGTAACGAACGGGCCGTAAGCATCTTTTCAGAAATGTGGGTGATACATTCATATAGCAATCGTTTTGGTTAGGCGTAAGCGCAGGGCTGTTAGTTTGGGTTTATTATTAGCTGAACCCGGTTTCATATGGAAAATTTTTCTAAAGGCCTTTCTGCAAACCTATCTTCAATGCGCCTTTTAGGGGTCAGGATTTTGGTATTTATGGTTTAAAATTTGACCAAATAGACCCGAAAATTGTTTTTGGGCGTCAAAACACCATAAAATACAACACCCCCGCCTTACGGCGAGGGTGTTGTGGTCGTTCGACCCTTTCGTATATGCGATCGATGATGTGCTATTATCATTTTACGCACGCTGAGTTATTGAATAACCTGGGAAAAAGTACACTTGAAATGCCTTTCAGTACACTTATAATGCTGAGCAGTTCACTTAAAATGCCTGCCAGTACGCAAAAAAACGAAATCAGTTAACTTCTTTCCTGAAATTACAGTAATTCATGGCGCAGTTATCACTTTAAGACGCCGCCTGCACCGCGCCTTTACGTAAGTAGTTAATGGGATTTTTTCTGGCGATCAAATCAAACTCTTCCTTTAGAAGACCGCCCTGCATATCTGCCAGCATATTCTTTTCGGACTTATGATTCCTAACAACAAAAAAATCAGTTCCATACAACACCCGCGTCTTCAATACCGGGTTTTGCAAGGTATGACGAAGCAAGGGCAATACTTCCAGGTCGCCATGAAGGATATAACTGATATCGGCATATACATTTGGATGCTGTAACATCAGACTACAGATGAGGGAATACCAATCAGCCGTTTTCCAAAGCTGTTCCGGCTTGCCTCTTTTAGGTTTTCCATCCGTAGTCAGCAACTCAATACCTCTGTCGGGACAACGGATAATCTGGTGACCAAAATTTGAGCGGTCTTTCTCAAAAAACTGTTTCCATTCATCTTCGCCGCCAAAATGCGCGAAACAAAGTTTCAGATGACTTAGATCCTGCGAAATAGTACCATCCTTTTCATTATACCCAAATAATTTCCGGGTACGTTCATCTTTCGCTTTGGCTACCAGCTTTTGCAACAGTTCCTTTTTATAAAGGCAGGCATAGTTTAACGGATGGGTAAATATCTCCTGCACATCCACTGCTTTCATCTGCGGCAATAACATGGGGGCATAGTCATTCGTTAAAGGATCCGAATCGCGGCCAAGGAATTGTTCGAACACAGGATGCGTATCCCAGTCGGGTTTCTTGCGGCCACGATAATAGATAGTACCACGAATACAATGGGTCATCAGGGGAATGCCATTGTCGGCAGCATATTTCCATAATGGCAACAGCAGTTCATCAAAAGGGAAATAACCCAGCGCCGGATAAATTTTAAATCCGGCAAAATTTTTACTTTCTATATAGTCTTTTATAAAACAAT
>DASUVL010000874.1:0-3711 GCA_036379015.1 Niastella sp. | reverse complement strand
GGAAACCGAAGTGCCGGTGATCAATGTAGATGAAAAAGCGCAAACGGTATCTACCAGTCGAAAAATGGTTACGGCCATTCCTTACTATGCCTGGGCCAATCGCGGCAAAGGCGAAATGATGGTTTGGTTTCCGGAAAAGGTGAAGGATATTGAAATTATAGGAGAACAGTTAAAAGAACCAATAGGCAATAAGTAATGTGCTAATGTAATAATTAGCCAATATGCTAATGAAATACAAATGGCTGCAAGCTGGTTTACAGTTTGCAGCCATTTGCTTTATGCCTTTGCCTTTTGTCTCAATAACCTTTGCATTTCGCGTACCCCGACTAATTGGGACAGCTTGTGGCTTGCAGCTGCTTTTGGCTTTTTGCTTTAGGCCTGGTATTCGCCCCGACCAGTTGCGACAGCTTGCCGTTTGCAGCTGCTTTTATTTTCGCTTTATACCTTTACATTTCGTTTATAACTTACTTACTACTTAAAACTTACCACTTATAACTCAGTCTTCATCTGGCACAGATTTTATTAATCTTATAATATAGCCATTGCTATGCTCTACAATCTTTAAAAGTTCACAAATGAAAAGCGGAACGATTAGATCAGTGATCAATGCAAATTGGTTTACAGTTGCACCCGGTGTATGGGGTTTACGGGATGCTTTTGTAAACGTTTATTTAATTCATAATGCCGTTGAGAAAAAATGGGTGTTGGTAGACGCTGGGATAAAACGAACTGCCAGCAAGATCAAAGAACTGGCCGATAACCTTTTTTGGCCCGATTCAAAACCGGCAGCCATTATTTTAACCCATGGGCATTTTGACCATGTGGGGTCAGCATTGGAACTGGCCAGTGAGTGGGAGGTACCGGTGTTTACCCACGTGATGGAACTACCTTATTTGTCTGGCCTTTCAGCATATCCACCAGCCGATCCATGGGCCGGTGGCGGTCTGGTATCGGTGATTTCACCAGCTTTCCCGTCAGGACCAATCAATATCAGTGATCATATTCAATTGCTGCCAGAAGATGGAAGTTTACCATTTCTGCCCGATTGGAAGTACATCCATACGCCCGGACATTCGCCCGGTCACATTAGTTTATTCAGAAAAAGAGACCGGATATTGCTGGCCGGTGATGCCATTGTGACCACCCGGCAGGAATCGGTTTGGTCGGTCATGATGCAAACCCGCACATTGACTGGGCCGCCCCGGTATTTTACATATGATTGGGATGCAGCTGCTAAATCAGTAAAAGCCCTGGCGGAATTAGAGCCCGAAATAGTGGCAACAGGGCATGGACAGCCCATGAAGGGAGAAGAAATGCGGAAAATGCTCCACAAACTGGCCAATAACTTCCGGGAGCTGGCAGTTCCCGCACATGGGCGGTATTCAAAAGAGCCAGCGACCACTGATGAAGGAGGTGTAACCTATGTTCCTCAGGCTGAGAGTAAGGTAACTCCAACGTTAGCTGTAGTGGCAGGAGTTGCGGTGCTGGCGTTAACAGCGTGGATGGTGTACAGGAGTAGGAAACAGAATATCGTAGTGCGTTAATGAGCGCAGAAGTAGGAGGAATGTCGAATCTTGAATATCCAATGTAGAATGTAGAAGTGAAGGCTGAAGTTGCATTTGACTTCAACATTGGATATTCAACATTTATTATTCGATATTTTCGGCAGCCTCTTTTTTAGCAATCAGACCAATCAATATCTCATGTAATCTAATCACTTGGGGTATTACTGCCTGTTGTTCATCATTATAAATGACAAAATCACATAATCGCATTTTAATGACATCCTGTATTTGTTTAGTCATCCGGGCGAGCACCTGTTCGCGGGTAGATCCATCACGTTTCATAGCCCGCAGTGTCCGTAATGGGGTAGGGGCCGAAACGCCAATAATATAATCGAGCTGGTCCTGAGAGCCGCTTTCAAATATCAGGGCCGCTTCCTTAATAGCATAAGGGGTGGTTTGCCGGCTCATCCAGTATTCAGCATCACGTATGGTGGCCGGATGCACCAGGGAATTCATTAATTCCAGTTTTGCTTTATCGTTGAATACCTGGCCCGCGATATAGGCACGGTCGAGCTGGTTGTCTTTGTACGCGGCAGGTCCAAAGTGCTGTGTGATCTGCTGCCTGAGCAGTTCATCATCGTTCATGAGGCGCCTGGCGGCATCATCGGCATAATATACCGGTATGCCGAGCACTTCAAATACTTTGGCTACAGTGCTTTTACCACTGCCAATACCACCGGTGAGGCCAATTCGTAAACACATGAAGGCAAGTTAATGAAAACCCCCAACCCCCTAAAGGGGGAGTAAGTTGAAAGGGTTGAAAAGTTGACAAGTTGATAGAGGTTAACAAGTTGAAAGGCCCGTTTTTGTACTCAACTTCTACATTGGATATTCGGTATTCAACATTTCTTGTATTCCCTTACTCATTTCTCATTTCTAATCATGGACGTTTCATTTTTCATTTCCATGGGGCCGGGAGCATAAAAAAGGCGAGCCTTACAGACTCGCCATTAGTATCTTCTTCCCCATTAGGAACCGGGGGCATTCCTTTTCTCCGTCAATTGGCGGAGGGTTAGGGGGTAGGTATTATTTAGCTGGAGTTGCGGCCGCAGCTTTGTTCACATTGGTGGTCATCTCCATAGAGATGGCGCTTTTCTCTACCTTCATATAGCTGCCAGGACTGGTTTCCAATTCAATGGTACCATCTTCATTCATTTTATTTACCCTGCCATGGATACCGGCAATGGTAACGATTTTGTCGCCTTTCTGTAAATCCTCCTGGAATTTTTTAGCGATCTTGGCTTTTTTAGCTTGCGGACGGATCATAAATAACCAGAATACGAGGATCATACCTACTAAAAGGATCAATTGCATATACCCGGCGCCGCCACCCTGAGCCTGCAAAAAAATAACTAAAGCTGTCATTGTTGTAAATTGAATATGTAAAAACTTATTATATAATGTGATAATTTGATAAGGTGATGATGTGATAATGCAAAAAGCGGAAAGCCTGCAATTAGTTGGGCATCACGAATTTCTTTCATTATCAAATTATCGAATTATCAAATTAACTAATTCTTCTAGTTCTTCTTTAATACTTCAACATCAAAGTGCACCTTATGGTTCTGTGTGCCTTTTGTATTGGCTTCTATAAAAATATCCTTGCTGTTATGTCCTTCACGTCCCTCGCTGTTAAAGGAAGCATTTATGATGCCTTCGGCGCCTGGTGCAATTGGTTCTTTGGGCGGTTCGGCGGCAGTACAACCGCAACCTGGCCGAACACTGCGGATAATCAACGGTTTGTCGCCTGTGTTTTTAAAACGGAAAGATACATCCAGCTTTTGTCCTTCATTGATCTTACCATAATCCCTGGTAGAATCAATCCATTCTATGGTCGTGAACCTGGAGCTGTCGAGCGCTTCCTTGGGAATCGATGCGGTGCCTGGTGCTTTGTCAGCATAATCACAGCCGATGAAAATAGCTGCTGTTATTAAGGCCAAAATGTATTTCATTAAGGAATAAATTTTTGCAAATCTAATCAAAGCAACCAAATCAGGAAGGTTTATTCGCTGATGGCTGAGCCTGTGTCGGGTTCGGTGAAAAGGCTACTTTATTCATTTGATTATCCCGCACCAGATCTTTATGTATATTATCCAGAATACCATTTACAAACTGACCGCTTTGCTGGGTACTGTACTCCTTGGCC
>DASUVL010000873.1:0-7621 GCA_036379015.1 Niastella sp. | reverse complement strand
AGTGATGTGGTGGTGTTGCGCTATGCCGACGTATTATTAATGCTGGCCGAAACGGAGAATGAAACGAAAGATACCATAGGCGCGGCTAAACATTTGAATGAGATCCGCACCCGTGCTGCTCTTGCGGCTACAACGGCTGTTACCCAGGTTGAACTTACTAAAGCCATTGAGTTGGAGCGAAGACTTGAGCTGGTAGGTGAGGGGCATCGCTGGTTCGATCTGTTACGCACCGGCATGGCACTTACCACCATGAATGCCTGGTTTGCGGCAAACGGTATAAACATTACCATCAACAAGGACAAATTAGTAATGCCCGTACCGCAGAACCAGATCGATACGGATCCTACTATTAGACAGAATGATAATTATTAATCGTGAAACGTGAAACGGCAAACAGACCTGTCAGGTCCGCAGCGACAGGCAGATAATGCAAGCTGTTAAAGCGAACCTGACAGGTCGGCCCCTTCAACGAAACATACAATATGAAACACACAATTATATTCTTTACTGTACTCCTCCTTACCCTTTCTCTCCATGCACAAAACCGCGCTGATGCCATTTTCGCAACACTTAAACAGGCAAACAGCCGTGTCGTGCTAGTCGCTGCGCACCGGGGTGACTGGCGGAATTTTCCGGAGAATTCCATCGCGGCTATCAACAGCGCCATAGCTATGGGCGTAGATATTATTGAAATTGACATTGCAAAAACAAAGGATGGCCACCTGGTGCTCATGCACGATGAAACCATTGACCGTACTACCAATGGGAAAGGGAAGGTGAAGGATTACACGCTTGATTCTTTAAAAAAGCTTTTTCTTAAAAATGGACTGGGCAGAACGACCGGTCATACCATCCCAACGTTGGAAGAAGCCATGCTGGTCGTGAAAAACAAAGCCATGGTTAATCTTGACAAATGTTATGAATATATGAATGAGGCTTATGCGGTGTTGCAAAAAACGGGTACGGTAAACCAGGCTATATTCAAAGGGTATTATTTGCCGGTGTCATCCGTAAAAAAAGATTACGGACCATTATTGAATAAAGTGGTTTACATGGGAATGGTAAGGCTGGACGATGCAAACGCCGGTGGTATCATCGCTGATTTTCAGAAAGAAATTAAACCGGTTGCCTTTGAACTGATTTTTAAAAGCGATACAACACAAGTATTAAATCATTTGGATAAAATAAAACAACAGGGTTCCCGGGTATGGATCAACGCGCTGTGGGCCAGTCTCAATGGCGGTCACGATGATGATAAAGCGGTTGATGAAAACAATACCAGGGACAGCTGGCAATGGATAATAGACCGGGGCGCCAATATCATTCAAACCGACCGGCCAAAGGAACTACTGGAATATTTAAGAAAGAAAAAAATGCATATGTAAATAAGCCCCGGCAGGAAGATTGTTACAGCTTTATAACCGTAGTTGTCTTAGCCTGCATATTTCCAACCTGCACCTTTACAACATAAGAACCAGGCGCCACATCGGCATAGAGGCGGATATTCTGCTGGCCTTTTAACAGTTTTCTGCTGTGTTGTTGTAATACAGCGCCATTCATATCAATTAAATTAATTTGAACGGTCTCGTCTTTATCCAGCTCAAAATTGATGTTGAAGCTATTGGTAAAGGGATTGGGATATACTTTCAACCCATTTGAGGTGGGTGTGTCGCTACTCATTAAAGGAATAGTACTGGCCGTATCCTTTGTATTGTTTTTTCCGGTCTGCAGTTGCCGTACAATGATCTTATCAATTTCCCAGGCCGATTTCATACATTGCTGAAACCCGATGCTGTTGCCGGGTATAGGGTTCGTTAACTGCCTTAATAATTCTTTATCGTTTACCAGGAAAATAATAAAGCCATCTTTTTGCAGGAGTTCATATTTGTTGATATTGCCGGGCCTGAACCCGTTTTCCTGTAAAGTTGTTCGTACGTTCTTTCTTATAAAATAATTCCATTTATCATTAAAATAATCCAGCTTCACATCGCCTTTTAGTATTAGCGATAACTGGTATACATGATCTTTTTTTTCTTTTTTAGTATTATCCCGTACACCCCATTGCAGGTCGAACATTTCAAAAATATCACCACCGCTTACCAATTTCGCGTACATGGTGACAGAAAAATTGTTCAGGGTATTCAGTTTTGGGATGGGTTTATTATACCAGAGACAGCCCCTGCGATCGAAATTCTTATCCAGTTTTTCCATGTAAAAAACACCAGATCTTATGTCTACCACAAAATCACGATCCTTTTGAAGCTTCCATTTGTTTTTATTGTTATTGAAATCATCTTCCAGCAATATTTTATCCTGGCTGAACAGCGGGAGGGTGGCACCAGCCAGGAGCAAGCAAATCAGGGGGCGTTTCATACGACCAATATACAAAATATGAAACAGATCGGTTAACATATCAGTGATATTTAGCATGGGATGTTGGTGTAAGTGATTTTACATAAAACATAACTGGAATCTTTTTCAGAAAGTTGTTGACCAGTATCCTGTATATTGCAAAAAAAGCCACATGAAGCGGATACCAACTTTATACGAATGGGCGGGCGACCAGGACACATTTGAAAAATTATTTACACGATTTTATGACAAGGTTTTGAGGGATGAATTATTGGGGGAGGTGTTTAGACACATGTCACCGGAACATGTGACGCATGTGGCGCATTTTGTTGCTGAAGTTTTTGGCGGAGAAAAATTATATACCGAGAACGGGGGCAGTCATGCAACCATGGTTGGAAAGCATATCGGTAAAATGTTGAACGAAGAAAAACGCCAGCGCTGGGTTCAATTGTTGTTACAGACGGCAGATGAAGTTGGACTAAAAAGCGACCCCGAATTTCGCTCTGCTTTTGTAGGGTACCTGGAATGGGGAACTCGTATTGCCGTTATCAATTCTCAATTAATAGAAAACCCTATGCTACCGGCTGAGCCCATGCCCAAATGGGGTTGGGGTGAAACCGGCGGACCCTATACGCCGAATGAGTAGCATCAGCATTAAAATAATATAATGGCTTGCCACAGTGATGATCTTTGTGGCAGGCCATTTTTTTAAATCGTCCAGGTCTTTATTGTTCCGTCATACGACGCACTTAAAATTTTATTGTTATCCAGCAGTTCAATGGATTGCACAAAGTTTTGGTGTTCCAATTCAGTGTGAAGTTGTCCATCGAAACTCCAGATCTTTACTTTATTGTCTTCCCCGCCTGTGGCTAGTCTATTGTTGCTTATGAGTTTAATTGTTCTTATAATTCCGGTATGCGCTTTAAATGTCTGTAGATCTTGTTGCCCGTAATTGTCACTCAGCGTTCGGATGGAAATGTCACCTGTCAGATTGCCGCTGATCAATTGCCTGGTTTCGTAATTAAAGGCCAGGCTTATTACCGGGTTATTTTCATGGAAAGTTGCAAGCTGTGTCCCGGTCTCCATGTTCCATATTTTTATTGAGTTGTCTTCTGAGGCCGAAGCAATGGTTTTATCATCCAGTTTTATCACTTGCCAAACCCAGTTTGTGTGACCTCGGAAAGTTTGTAAAATGTTTCCGTTAAGGTCCGAGATGTTGATGGTATTATCGCCGCCACCTGATGCAAACGTGTTGCTGTTTATCCGGCATAATGTTAGTACAATAGCAGTATGTATCTTTATTTTATTAGCCGGTTTGTAATTTTTCCAAACAATAATGTGTTGATCCCTGGAACCTGAAATAAAAGTGTCATCACTCATTTTCTCAATACAGAGGATAGAATTTTGATGTCCCTTCAGCGTATGTTTTTCTTCCCCCGAAATGGTCCAGGCTTTAATTGTTGTGTCTCTGCCACCGCTTACAATAGTATTATCATCAAATTTTAATAGTGACCAGATATATCCCAGGTGTCCGGAAAAAGGTTCTTTTGTAATTTCGGTTGTAGCCCTGGAATATAAAATATCGCTTCTTAAAACAAATTTTTCTCCTTCCGACAATACCTCGCCTTCGTGCCAAACGTTGTGGTCAAAAACAATTAAGTCGCCCTGTTTGGGAATATAGGAAGCCCAGATCTCATCGGTTTCTTTTGTTTTGAAGAATAATGTTCGTCCACCCTTAAATTCCGTAGCACTATTCAAATAGATCATAAAAGTCAACTTGGATTGAATGCTGTCAGACTGGTAATGAATGCCATCAAGGTGTCTGTGGAAATACTGATTGGCTGAATACTTACAAAACCTAAGCCTGTTATTCAATTCCTTTACATGCCAAGTGCCATTTTCTGATTGAATAGATGAATTGATTGCTATTGTTTCGGGCAAATAAGGTTTTACACGTTGGAAAAGTTTATCAGCTAATACTGAATTATCCATTACAAAACGGTCATTGTTCCTGTAATAGGTTGGATAATTAGAATTGGCTTTCTGAAATGAATTCTTTATGTCAATATTCAATAGTTCTTCGCACTCCGTTCTGGTAAACAGGGATGGGATTACAAAGCAGGTGAAATTTGAATCGGGTAAAATATGTTGCACTGCAATTAGGGGAGTCATTAATAGAAAATTTTGACGAGGTCAGTTTTGTACGGTAAGAATTGTTTGCCCCCGAAAGTTACAATACCGGGCTTAGCCGTGCAATATTTTTAACCGGATTGTGGGATATTATTAAATATGTGTATTGATTTTAATTTGTCTTCAGATTATTGCTGCCATCTGCCTGCACAAAATACCGGAACGTGAGATAGGGGGCCGGCCAATACAGATCGGTCACTACCGGTGGATTGCCTTTGTATACATTCAACAATTCGAGTTTGGCAAATTTACCTTCCGCGGTGCGCAATACAAATGTTCTGTTTTTGATAGGAACGGCAATGTGGTTATCCATTGAATAAAAGAACCAGCCCTGCCCATTGCCCGCATCCCAACCTATTTTAGTCATGGTAGCCGCATCAAACTCGGCCGGCGAAGGCGCTGTTGTCACCTGGTCGTACGGTTTATCAATTTGTATAATGGCGCCTTTACCCGCACCACCAAAACCGGGATTATATTTATAACCGCCATAGTTTACATACACCTCTGAATTATATGGACCTGTAAAAGCCAGGTCCCATTTGGTAGTGGTTTTATCTGCATCGCTTATAGTTACTGCCGTACCCGATGCAAAATGAAAATACCCGTTTTTAAAACTGGCCGTACCGCCTGTTGACATAGACGCAGCAGTATCACCAACCAGATCTTTGATCATGGTGCTTGTACCATCTGACACATCAGCTCCCACATCCTTTTTGGAACACGAAATGAGCATCAACAGGCAGAGGATAAAGATCACTGTTTGTTTTATAGGGGTAGTATATTTAGTCATATATTCTATTTGAAATTGGAACAATTATTTTGTTTTCCGCTGCCGCGACGGCTTGCAGCTTACGGCTTATAGCTTGCAGCTGTATTTACTTCCTCATTTTTCATTCTTCATTCTTCATTTTTCATTCAATATTGGATATTCGATATTCTGTATTCACTTTTTCATTTCTCATTCTTCATTTTTAATTTTTCATTTCTCTTTCTTCATCCGCCATGCGATCCCCGCCAGCACTACCCGCCCCGGTTGCGCAGGCATCAGGTAATCGGTGTAGTTGGTGATATTGTCAATGGTGCATTGCAGTGTGATCCGCTCTTTCAACAACTTTTTTTGAATAGACGCATTCAGCAGCACATATCCTTTCACAAATACATCGTAGGGGTCAATAAAGCCATTGTTATCAGTATCGAGGAAACCATATTTGCCCCGGTAATTAGCCCGTACAGAAAGCCGGAGGCCAATGGGCCGGATGTCATAGAACACCTGCAAATTGGCCATGTGGCGGCTGCGGTTGGGTAAACCGAAATAATCTTTTTTGGTGGAAGCCCGTAATGTCGGGTAGCTGCGAACCGTATCATACCTGGCACTTCGGGCTGTAATGGAATCGATCACCGCGCGATCTTTGGCGTACAATAACTGGTAGCTACCGGCGATGGTCAGTCCTTTAACCGGTTGAAAATTAAAACCTGTTTCAATGCCTTTGGTAAAGGCGCGCGCAATGTTTACATAGGAGAACAGTTGCGAACCATTGGTTTTAACACCTACCTGTTGGGTATTGATGAGGTTATGGATATTATTGTAAAAAGCATTGACAGTCCATTCCAGCGTTTGCATGGGTTTAATGCTAAAGCCAAGGTTATACGAGGTGGACGTTTCTGCTTCCAGGTCTTTTACCTGGTTGGCTGTTGTCCAAACCTGCTGTACCAATCCGGCTGCCTGCAGTTGCTTAACGCCATCGGTGAATACATTAGCGCCTATGACGGAATACCCTTGTGCTACATTGGTAAATACCTGGTATAACTGGCGATAGTTGGGTGATTTATACCCTTTCCCGATCGCGCCTTTAATGCTGATCCAATTGGCCAGTGTATACGTAGCGCCTGCAGTGGGATTGATCTTTCCACCAAAAAGGGTATTGCCATCGTATCGTACACCGGCTGTAAGCGACAATTGTTTAACCGGTTTATAATTTCCCTGTGCAAATACAAAGTAGTTATACATGTGCCCGCTGGCCCCTTGTGCCTCGGCGTTGGTAGTAAGGTATTCTATCCCCGAACCGCCAATAAGATGTAGTTGTTTGTTCCATGCTTCATGTGAGCCCTGCACTTCCAGCCGGTGAATAGCTTCTGTATAACGATCGCTTTGCAGCACCAGGTTATTGCTGGTTAGTTGTACATCCTGCGAACTCCTGTACTGTGTGAGGTAATAGCGAAGCAGCAGGCGGGTATTTTTTTGTAACTGGTTATCGAGTGATAGCATGCCGTTGATATCTGTTTCGTTCAGTTTATCGCGACTGGGCATGGCGCCATAGTCCCGTGTCATTACCGAATGGCGGTTCGCAAACCGGCCGCTTACATGCAATGTGCTTTTTGAAGTTATTTGATACCGGCTTCTTCCCTGGAAACCAAGGCTGTTATAAGGCGGGGCTGTCTGGCTTCCTTTTTCAAGATAAGGATTTACATTAAAGCCATCTGTTCTATAAAAGTTGCCCGATAAAAAAGCGGCCCCTCTATGAAAAGGAATTTCTGCTTCGGTAATAGCATCCAACGTTTGATTGGTGCCATATAACGCGCTGACCATGGCCTGCGTTTTGGTACTGTTTTGTCGCGTAATGATATTCACCACGCCGCCCAGCGCTTCGCTGCCGTACAAGCTGGAAGATGCGCCTTTGATGATCTCTATCCTTTCTATATTGGCGATGCTGATGCGCGACAGGTCGAAATTGCCGTTGTTTCTGCCGGCCATCGGTTGCCCGTCGATCAGCACGGTAATATATTCCGCACTGAACCCCTGCATTTGTAAACCTACCGCCCGGTTACCGGAACCCAGATCGCTTACAACAGCCAACCCGGTTTGTTCGCGTAATACTTCATCGAGCCGGCGGCTACCCATCATGGCCATTTTCTGTTGGGTAATGATGGTTACCGGCATGGCTATGTGTTTTGCATCTATTACATTGTCGGCTTTGGGAGCAAGGCGTTCCGACACAACGGTTACGGTGGCGAGTTGATACGCGCTGTCTTTTTTAATGGTTTGCGCTTGCACAAAACAGCAAGGTACAAGGAGTATAAG
>DASUVL010000872.1:0-5265 GCA_036379015.1 Niastella sp. | reverse complement strand
CATTCACGACAAAAGAATCAATATGTTTAGAAAGATAATAGGTATCGGAATGTCAGTTTGTATAGCGGCGACCCTACCAGCTCAAACACCCATGACATTGTCAGATATTTTAACTACGGTAGAGAAAAATAACCCGGGGTTAAAAATGTATGAAGCAGAAGCGCGCGCTATTAATGAAGCGGCTAAGGGAGCCTACAGCTGGATGCCGCCGGAAGCTGGCGCAGGTTTGTTTATGACGCCGTATAATACGAAAGAAATTAAAGCCGATAAGGCCATGATGAAAGATGGTATGGGCTTTTTCATGATCTCTGCGCAACAGATGTTTCCTAATCGCAAAAAACAGGATGCGGAAGCCGCCTGGATGCGATCGATGGCGGTGGTAGAAACAGAAAAGCGAAAAGTAGCTTTGAATGAGTTGCTATACGCTGTCAAAAAGAATTACTATGAATGGGTAACACTGCTTAAAAGGCAAACGGTACTCGACGAAGGTAGCCGCATTTTGGATTTCATGATCAAAAGCGCTGAAATACGGTATAAGAACGGATTGGGCAAGATCAGTGCGTACTACAAAGCCAAAGCGGCGTTGGCCAATATTGATAACATGAAGCTGATGCTCGAAAACGATATGCGACAAAAACGCATAATGCTCAACAGCCTCATGTACCGGAAAACCGATCAGGAATTGACTATTGATACTGTATATTCCTGGAAGGAATTTCCCGCTGGTATGCTCGACTCTGCTTTCCTGTTGAGCAGGCGCAGCGATATACAGGTTTTGCAACGAAACATTGAAGTGAACAATATGCAACGGAACGCAGAGCTTGCCAAGCTGAAACCGGAGTTCGGTATTAAGTACGATCACATGATAGGGCTTAGCACCCAACCAGCACAGTTTTCATTAATGGGCATGGTAAAATTGCCGCTCGCAAAATGGTCGTCGAAAATGAACAGAGCAAAGGCTGAAAGCCTGATATGGCAAAATGAATCGTTGAAAAGCCAGCAGCAAATGATCCTGAATGAAGTGACGGGAATGGCGGGTTCGGCCAGGGCAGAGCTTGAAACAAAAAAGAAACAAATGCGGTTATACGAAACGCAGATCATACCGGCCTTGCGCAAGAATTTTCAAACCATGCAGTTGGGCTATGAACAAAATACCGAAGAGTTATTTGAACTGTTCGATGCCTGGGAAGCAATAAATATGACGCAGTTAGAATACCTCGATCAGTTAAAAGCAGCGCTGCTGTTACAGGCTGAATTGGAGAAGGTCCTTGAGATTAAATGATATTAGATATGCAGAAATTAAATAGTCGATGGTTAATGTTTGCCGCTTTGGTATTGCCAATTGCTTTTTGGGGATGCAAAGAGTCAAAAAATAATCAACCTGTACAACAAGCGGCCAGCCAGGAAACATACACCTGCCCCATGCATCCGCAAATTATTAAAGACAAACCGGGTAGCTGTCCAATTTGTGGTATGGACCTGATAAAGAAAACTGCCTCCGGTGAAAAGGTAAATGATATTACGTTGAATGATTTGTTACGGCCTTCTAACCAATATGTGCTTTCGTCAATTCCTACTGTGCATATTCAGGAGCGCGACGAGCCGGTAGAGGTAATCACCTATGGCTTTATTACCTATGATACCAGGCAGGCGGGTACGGTATCTTCAAACGCATCGGGCCGCATTGAAAAGTTATATATAAAATACCGGTATCAGAAAATAAACAAAGGACAAAAGATCATGGATATATACAGTCCTGATTTGTTAACTGCGCAACAAAACCTGTTATTCCTGTTACAACATGATGCCGAAAACCAGGTGCTCATTGATGCAGCTCGCCAAAAACTGGTATTGCTTGGTATGAGTAACCATCAACTGGAACAAGTGATAAAAAGTGGGAAGCCTGTTCTTACAGTCTCCATTTTCAGCGCATACAGCGGTCACATTCATGAAAGCAGTTCATCGGAAGCCATGCAAGCCCAAGCACAAACAGGAATGAAAGATGTTTCATTGATCACGGAAGAGTTGCCATTGAAGGAAGGGATGTATGTATCAAAAGGGCAGAATTTATTTGTCATCTACAATCCTTCTAAAGCATGGGCGGTGCTGAATATATTTTCAGGCCAGGCGGGCATGGTTAAAGTGGGCGATAAAGTGCGTATAACACCGGAAACAGCGCCCGGCAAAGATTTCAGGGCTACCATTAGTTTTATTGAACCGTTCTACCGGCCAGATAGTAAAACAGCTACGGCCCGGGTATATTTTGATAACCCCAATATGGGTATACCCATCGGCAGCCAGGTGAAAGCCGTAATATTTGCAGGCGCCCGCTCAGCCCGATGGTTACCCGAAGAAGCCGTTTTAACGCTTGGCCTTGATAAAGTGGTTTTTGTAAAAAAGGATGATGCTTTTATAGCCCATAAAATTGAAGCCGGCATTGTAAATAATCATTTGATTCAGGTGTTGAATGGCTTGTCGGAGCATGATGAAGTGGCCGCCAATGCCCAATACCTGGTGGATAGTGAGAGTTTTATTAAAGTGAAACAATAGCAAACAACTATGCTACAGAATATTTTTAATGATGGTTCCGGTAACAGGAATACTATTCTTCTTTCGTTGCGCCTTGCCCACCCCGCGCGCACAGTGCCGCTTGGCAGGCGCGGTCGCTCCCGACATGTCGGGATGCGTTTTTTTCTCTATGCTGCTTTTTTCGGAATGCTGATTGTAACAGCCTGCAAAAACAAAAAACCAACTGTAGCAACAAAGGCAAATACCTATTATACCTGCTCCATGCACCCGCAGATCATGCAGGAAAAACCAGGTACTTGTCCTATTTGTCATATGGACCTGATTGCTGTTAATAAATCAAATGAATCGAAGGATGAAATAATGCTCAGTGATGAGCAGATACAATTAGGCAATATTCAAACCGACACCCTCGGCCGTGCCCTGATGGGAGATAAAGTAGTGTTGACTGCCACCCTGAATTTTGATGAAATGAAAGTGAATACGGTAAGCGCCCGTATTACCGGCCGTATAGACCGGCTGCATTATAAAAATACCGGCGACTTTGTAAAAAAAGGTGATCGCTTATTTGATCTGTATAGCGAAGAATTGAATACGGTCAAACAGGAATACCTTGCTGCGCTTGAAAGACAACAAACCCTTGGTAATTCTATTATCGACTTTAAACAATTACTGCAAAGCGCCAGAAGCAAACTGATGTTATGGGGCGTTAGCGAATCGCAGATTGATGCAATGGCAAAAGCAAAGCAATTTTCTCCATTGACCGCATTTTACAGTTCGGCAACCGGATATATTACAGAACTGCCGGTAAAAGAGGGACAATATGTAATGGAGGGAGGCGTGGTTGTAAGACTGGCGGATCTGTTAACACTATGGGCAGAAGCCCAGGTATATGCATCGCAACTGGCTTCAGTAGATTATAAAGGCGTGGCCACGGTACAACTGCCCGATATGCCGGGGTCGGCAATAACAGGTAGAGTAACATTTGCTAATCCCGAAATAAGCGCTGATACCCGAATTAATTTATTGCGTGTGTCTATACCGAATATGAACAACCAGTTAAAACCCGGCATGCCCGCCTATGTATTATTAAAAAGCAGTGCAGGGAATGCCATGACGCTACCGGTTGATGCTGTATTGCGTGATGGACAAATGGCTATGGTATGGGTGCAAACGGCCAAAAATACCTTTAAAAGAAAGTTGGTTGAAACTGGTCTGGAAAGTGGAGATCGCATTGAAATAAGATCGGGATTGCAAAACGGTGATGTGGTGGTCGTAAGTGGTGCTTATCTGCTAAACAGTGAATACATTTTCAAAAAGGGCGCAGAGCCTATGGGGGAACACAAACACTAAGAGCTTTGGACCAGATCACAAATATTACTTGCAGGCATAAAAAAAAGCATCCCGATTTTATCGGGATGCAATTGTGAAAACACTATTAATTGTTGAATGACTGGACGACGTTGCTTATTTTACTTTGTTCACCACTGTTTCTTCAACATAGCTGTGGCTTCTGTTGATCTTGTAAACTTCAGTAGAATTGCTCTTTTTAGACTTAACCACTACATTCAGAGAAGCGTCACCGAAGTCTTCTGATTTCAACAGGAACTTTTTAGAAATATTGGTTCCAGTGAATTTCTCTGTGTACAAAACGTTACCATACTCATCACGGAAGGTAACAGAGTACTCATCTTCTGTGGTATTGGTCAGGTTCAGTTGAAATACAGGTTGATTTTCTTTATTTCCGATGAACTTTAATTCAGTAACATGTTTGGTTGGGCCTTCTTCATTAGCTAATGTAGTATTAGAAAATGCGAAAGTAAAAGCGATTAAAGTCACTGCGATAATTCCGTAATTCCTCATTGCCTTGTTCATAATTGTGTATTTTATAGATTTTTGATATTTCTGTTTGTTTGCTATGGTAGTGCAATCGCGGCAGGCAGGCAATTCGTACGTCTTTTTGAAGAGAGGGCAACTTCTTTGTTGCGGTAACACCCTTTTAGTGTTTGTTGCGTTTCGTGATACAAACTTATGGCGGGATACGGCGCTGCAAAAATCAACTCTATCGCATTCATAGGATGCTAAACTAGCCTATGAAATGTTAAAAACCGCTACAGGAGCGGGTTTTGTAAACAAAAGAGCATGATGCCCAAGGCTTTTTCTCCCCGTATAAAAGGGTGGCAGTTAATAATTTTTTAACGCATTTTGGTCCGGAAACCTCGTTTTTCCATTCTCCTGAGGGAAATATACTTTAATATGCTCGCTAACGATTGTTAGCATTACGACAAATATAATTATCTTTGGTACCACTAAAATGTATCCCATGTCGGTGCAGGAATTAGAAAAAATTTTTTTATCTAAAATTGAGCAGGAAATAAAGATTGAGCCAAAGGATTGGATGCCAGATGCGTATCGAAAGACACTGATCAGGCAGATCTCCCAGCATGCGCACAGCGAAATCGTTGGCATGTTGCCCGAAGGCAATTGGATCACCCGGGCCCCCAGCCTGAAGCGGAAGGCTATATTAATTGCCAAGGTGCAGGATGAAGCCGGTCATGGATTGTACCTGTATTCAGCCACTGAAACGTTGGGCACTACACGCGAACAAACCGTAAACGATCTCCATAGCGGGAAAGCAAAATATTCATCCATTTTCAATTATCCAACGCTTACCTGGGGCGACATTGGCGCCATTGGCTGGCTGGTTGATGGAGCTGCCATATTAAACCAGGTGATGTT
>DASUVL010000871.1:0-2230 GCA_036379015.1 Niastella sp. | reverse complement strand
ACCCATTTGTACTATGACAAAAAAAATAAGCATGAAAAAAATATATAGTTTTTCGCTTGCAGTTTTATTATTGAGTACGATTAGCTGCAAGAAGGTGTTGGAGGTGACGCCCGCTAACTCAATACCTACCGAACTGGCTTTCAGTTCGGCTGATTATTGCCTTCTTTCTTTATATGGTGTGTATGATGCTGCTCAAAGTGGCGTTTATACAGGTTCCACCACAAACGAAAAAAGAGGTTATCCTTTTGGCGCCGCCAGTATTGAACAGGGCGATTGCCGCGGAGAAGATATGGTCAATCTGGCTGCTTTTTTCCAGGTCACCTACCAAACTACTTATAATGCAACCAGCGCCAATTGTGTGTCGATGTGGGACAACTTGTATTCGTTGATCAATAAAGCCAACGTTAGTATCGACGGATTTAAAGGGGCTGTAACCAAAGGGCTCATAACTGCTGCTGTAGGTACCCAATATGAAGCTGAATGCCGGTTTTTAAGGGCATTAGCTCATCATGAAGCGGTTGTTCTATATGCCCGGCCATACCTTGATGGGGCCGGCAGCAAAGATGGTGTTCCGTACAGGGATTTTGCGATTACTACTCCCGAATTAGTAGAACAAATGCGCAGCATCGGCCGGCCTAAAGTAAGCGAAGATTATACTAAAATTTTAGCTGATCTGGATTTTGCAGAAGCCAATTTGCCAGCTTCGTATTCAAGCGCCATACTAAAAACAACCAGGGCTAACAAGGCTGCAGCCATAGCACTTAAAATGCGGGTAAAACTGCATATGGGTGACTGGGCCGGTGTAATAGCCGAAGGCAACAAACTGATTCCGACTAATGTAAATCCATTAAACTGGGCAGCAGTAGCAAGCCCTATCGGTAACTGGGCATTAACCAAAGATGTTGACGGACCTTTTGCTGCCAACGCATCGTCGGAAAGTATATTTTCAATTAAGAATGATGCACAGGATGCACCAAGCACCAATGCTGGTTTGGCTTCTTTATATGGTTCCGGAAGCATCACTGGTGGAAGAGGGCTGGTAGCTATTTCACCTATTATCTGGAATAACACAGGCTGGAAATGTACCGATAAGAGACGCGCTGCTTTATATGTAACCGGCGCAAGCAATATATCTACCACCAACCTCAGCTATTTTACCACTAAATACAGAGATTATGCAACCCGCGGTGATTTTGCTCCGCAAATTCGCTACGCCGAAGTATTGTTAACGCTTGCAGAGGCCGAAGCCCGTGCCGCATCAGCAGTGTCTCCCAAAGCGATCATTCTGTTAAATACTGTTCGCAACAGGGCGCTTGCTGACCCTGCTACAGAACAATATACTGCTGTTGATTTTCCTGATAAAGTGGCGTTGGTAAAAGCGATCCTTTTAGAAAGAAGAATAGAGTTCCTTGCAGAAGGAAAAAGATGGGGTGATATTCACCGGAATGTTCTTGATGCTAATTACACAACAGGTGGCATACCTGCCAAAGCGGTAAATGGCGCCAATGGATTGTCTATCTATAGTTGCGGTGGTTCTTATACGCCAGGACAGGCAGCCCTGGGTTATAGTGACTTTAAATTTATCTGGCCTATTCCTGCCAATGAGATTGTTCAGAATCCGATCATAAAACAAAATCCATTGTACTAAACAGGAAAGACAACATAAAACAGACTCATAGTTTACCGATACTCAGGCTGATGACCTGGACCTAAAACGGGGTCCTGATAGTAATAACTGAAAGGCTGTCCGATCACCGGACAGCCTTATTTTTTTGTATAGCTAGTGACATTATGCGGCATTAGTGTTAGTGTAATTTATACAGTAAGATTATTGGCTACAGGCTGTCTTTTACAGGCAGCCTTTTTATTTATATCAGCACTTATAATTGTTTTTTGTTTTTTGTTTCGGGCTGAAAATACGGCATCTATATAAAATTTATAATGTAAGTCCCTTATCTTTGGGCCCCCTACCGATAACCTTATAGGATGTGCGAAGGCAGATTCCGACCATAATTGTTTTTGATCAATAAGTTGAATGAAAGATCAATCATGCAATACCGGGAATATGCCAGTAGACCGTTACTAATGCATGGATCTGATGTTTTTATAAAATATCATGGACTGTTGATATATATCAACGATCATGATAAAATGAAAGATTTAATATGGTTAGGTGCAGCACTCGTTTGATCTTAATGTTCTACTTTGATTTGCTGTTATAGGATTTGTC
>DASUVL010000870.1:0-4212 GCA_036379015.1 Niastella sp. | reverse complement strand
GTGCGCATTTATACATTAGCCGAAGCTTTTTATGCATCATCACTCGCCTTTTATAGTAAATCCCTTACTTACACTATTGTATCGATTGCCTTTTATGACTCGTCAGTAGCCTACTTTAGGGCGTCAGTAGCCAAATATGGTGTACTAGTAGCTAATTTACGATCGTATGTTGCTTACTTAAGATCTGAAATTGGTTATTTGTGTGGCAAAAAAAGCAATGTATGCACTGAAAATGTGAAGGGATGCACTATAAAAGGCAACGTACGCACCAAAAAAAGCTACTAATGAGTCATAGTTAGCTTTGGATGAGTCATAAAAGGTAAGGGACGCGTTATAATTAGTTACTGTTGCACCATATAAAGCTACTGTTGCACCATAAAAGGCAAAAACTGTTTCAAGTTTGCAACTTTAGTTTCAGATACGATAATTCTTGCCCGAAGTGATGAACTTTTGGGTGAACTGTGCTCCTTTCATGGGGTAGTGTCTAATCTTATCCTAGGGCCTTTTTCACGTTTTTATTATGGCTCTTTTTATGTAAAAGAGGACAGTGGTGTTAATGTTGGACGACTGCTCCTGGCAGCTTACTAAGGTAAGACAGATCAATGCAAGCAAAGCAAAGGGGCATTGGGCGATTTTGGACGGATGCAACTAATTATTGTTGATCAGATCATCAACAACCTATTTTGTCCAGATTTTTCCTTTGGCACGGTGAAGAGAAGGAGGACCTCGATAATGTTTCTTTCTCTTTATTTTTTTCGTTACGATACAGTTAATGTATAACGCTATTTTATTTTGGATAAGTTATCCACCTTTACGACGGGTATGATATTTATTTTTTTATCTTTCTGCTTCGGTTAACCGCCCATATTATTAAAACTTAAATGTTGCGTTATGTTCACAACCTTATCCACCTCCGTCCGGAGGCGAAATATAGTTTTTTATACCATTACTATACCTTTCAATTGGAGTTGGTCACTCATGCTAAATAAGAAACAACCTTCCGTCTTAATTAATTTTTAATAATATACTATTATGAAAACCTTGTTGTTCTTTGTTCCTGTTTTGCTTGTAATGGGGTGTGATAAAAAAAGCAGCAGTGACAATAAAGCAAATTATAAGACAGCGCAAGCACAAGTTACCTATATAGAGAGCACAACGGATTTTCCTAATCCTGAAAGAGGATTTTACCGTTATTCAGAAACGAACGTAGATAATTATAGTCCACTGAATGCCGCAACGCTGACAGGTTTCCGTACGGGGCAGAGTGTTTCTGGTACGGCTTACAGTGTAATCAGCACATTGGTATTCCGGTATTTCGTGCTTAAGGGATATAATGGAAAGGCTTTACCGGCAAGTTTTCTGAGTAATATTGCGAAAGACTGTGCAACTGCAAGAGCAGCAGGTGTAAAACTAATTCCCCGCTTTACTTATACCGTTACAGCTACACCAGGTAGCTGTTCTGAGCAGTTTATCTGCAAACCATATGGGGATGCACCTAAAAGTATTGTGCTGGATCATATTGCTCAACTGAAACAAGTATTGCAGGATAATGCTGATGTGATTGCCTGTGTACAACTGGGTTTTATAGGTACTTGGGGCGAAAATTATTACACTGATTATTTTGGAGATGCTTCCTCCAACGGGCAAGGCCAGTTGTATGATAATAATTGGAATGACAGGGCAGAAGTACTGAAAGCGATGCTGGGTGCGTTACCTGCAGACAGGATGGTGCAGGTGCGTTATCCGCAGATCAAACAGCGGTACGTCTATGGCGTAAATGCACCCGCTTCTTCTGCTGCACTCACGCTGGAAGAAGCTGCACTGGGGACTGATAAATCCAGAATAGGATTTCATAATGACTGCTTCCTTGCCAGTGCCAATGATTACGGCACTTACGCCGACTATGGCAATTCCTCTTCCGCTCCCAAAGAAGCAACTACTGCTTTCCGTAATTACTACAAAATGGACAGCAAGTTTGTGGTTGTAGGCGGGGAAACCTGTAGTGATGAGTATAGTCCGCAGAATGATTGCGAACCTGCCGGACATGCAGAACGGGAGTTCGGAGATATGCATTACAGTTTCCTGAATGCGGATTATAATGCAGATGTAAACAACGACTGGCAAACAGGTGGATGCCTCAATAATATCAAGCGGAAACTAGGTTACCGGCTGGCGCTAAAAGATGCAACGTTTCAATTTGCAGATTCTTTAAATGTTATAATTAATTTGCAGAATAGCGGTTATGCTGCTCCATTTAACCCAAGACCAGTACAACTGGTATTGCGCAATACATCCTCAGGACAGATCTATGAACTAAATTTCAATACAGAAGTGCGTAAATGGTTGCCAGGTGTTATTACCTTACAAAAGTCATTTGCTTTACCGGCGGATATTATGCCGGGTAATTATGACCTGCTCTTGAATTTACCTGATAAATACCCCACTTTAAAGACGAAACCAGCCTTTAGTATTCGTTTGGCAAATGATAATGTGTGGGAAGATAATACAGGATATAATAAGCTCAATTATACCATTTCAGTTAAATAAGCCGGGCTCTTTTTAGTTCGGAGGACTCTTAGACGAAATGGATTTTCATGACTGTACTTCAAAAACTCAATGTTTTTGTTAATAAAGCGCTGTGAATGGGTATCAACAGCGGAAGCTTTAAGGTAACCTTGCAGGTTTATTCCCGGAATTAAATAGGCATGTTTTTTTATAATAGATTGCAGAAGCATATTTCTGCATGACGATCAATAATAACTCCGGAAAATTATTTACTGCACGTTTTTGGGCGTTGGTTGCTTTGTCGTTGATCAGCTGCCTGTTGTTTCTGTGGTTGGCTTGGGAAGTAATTGCCGAAAAAGGGGAATGGCTCGATACCCTGGGGTGGAACTATGTTCAGGGATGGATCTCTCCGCTGCATACAAAATTGGCATTGGTGGTCACTTTTGGCGGTACTAATTTCTTTACGATCTCTATTTACCTCGCCATTCTATTTTATTTATTTAAAAAGAATTACAAACGGGAGGCTATACATATTTTCGTAATTGCCTCCGGTAGTATTTTATTGGGCTGGGTCTTAAAGCTGATCTTTCAACGGCAACGTCCCAACCTGCTGCATTTGCAATTGGCGATAGGATACAGCTTTCCCAGCGGGCACACGCTGGGCGCCTTCACGTTGTGTGGGATGTTGGTCTATATGACCTTGAAAACGAAGTGGTCGTCTATCGCAAAAGTACTCGCTGTTATATTGCTGCTTTTGTACGCTTGTTTGGTAGGCCTAAGCCGGATCTATTTGCATGTGCATTATACTTCAGATGTGATAGCCAGTATGCTGGTGGCGCTGTGGTGGCTCACGTTGTCGCTTATCTGTATAAAATTGACCCATATATAGATTTGGCCTTCAAGTCTTTGGATTTGTTGGCGCCAGGTATCTGTTGTTTGTCGTCAGTATGCCAATTCCATTTCGGAACTTCGCAACGGGTCCCTGTCATCATAAATCTGTCCTCAACTGTGAATAGGAACATGCTTTAATCAAAAATTGCAATGTTGTGCGTTGGTGCCGGTATGTTAAAAACCGTCTTGTCTTGAAGAAAGCCAACTACTATATTTTCCCTTACATCGTTTGCATCGAACACAAGATGTTTCGCAAGAAATGGAAGGACTCTTGTATAGAAGCGTCCGTCGTCGGTCCATACCCTGCTGAAGGGGTCGCCCCTGTATTCCTCCGCTTCATGCTCTTCACCGAGGTCTTCCAGACGCCGGCTGAATGTCCTGTTGGCAACAACATGATCCTGGTTAGGATCAAACCGGCCCCAGTCAAAGGCGATACCACGCATGGTCTTTAGGTTAGCAGCCGATTCGTTTAAGGTTTCTTCCAGTTGAAAACCTGCTTTTGCTTTTTGCATATTGACGCTATTTAATTCCAATTCTCCATTTTTATTAGGTTCAAATAAAAAGTCGCAATACAAAGGAGCCCGCGAAAGATTGGGAAGGAAAGCCTGGCAAACGGCAAAAAAGATCAGGGTGCGCCCGGTTCCTTTAAGATCAGTGGGTGACTTTGCTTCATACATTTTTTCAAAATCGAGACCATCTAAAGAAACCCACGGTAAATTACCCTGGCCGGTCGCTACGGGATGAAGGGCATAAACCACGCTGAAAATGTCAGGATGTATCATGCGCCAATTGTTCTACATTTATTGTGTTTTAAAG
>DASUVL010000869.1:0-2664 GCA_036379015.1 Niastella sp. | reverse complement strand
AGCTGACGAATTAAATAAAGATATCACCGGCTGGACCATACAGGGTTCAACAGATAATACATACTACAAGGAACGCTTTATCTATACCCAGCAGTTTATAGCGCCAAGAGATTATTTCTGGCCTATCGGCATCAACGATACGCGCCGCAATCCGCTCCTGGTAGAAAACCCAGGCTGGTAATACCCTATTAATAATGATGTAAACGCCCCATACAATGAAGCCTATTTTAATATTATCTATACCGTTTATAATTACCGCATTGGTGATTGGCTCGTGCAACAAAAAACTGGAATCACATCACCCTGTGAGTGACGATGGAACTGTACCTACGCAGGTAACCGGTGTAACCGTTGTGAACGGCAACGGTAATGCAACCATTAGCTATGCCCTACCTAAAGATTCCATCCTCGCATACGTGAAAGCGGTATATACGATCACCACCGGAAAGGAATACACAGCAACAGCATCCTACTATAAAAATTCCCTGTTGGTAGAAGGTTTTGCAGACACGCTGGAGCATGAAGTAAAATTGTACTCCGTGAGCAGGTCAGAGGTAACGTCAGAACCTGTGACCATCAAAATAAAACCTTTGGTTGCACCCATCTGGCAGGTATACCGGAATTTGCAGGTAACAACTGCTTTCGGCGGCTTCAACCTGGCTGCAAAAAATGCATCCAAAGCCAATATCTCCATCATTGTTACTAAAAAGAATGTATTCAACGAGTACGAAGCAGACAACGATAAAAGTGTTTTTACAAATGTGGATAGCATATTGGCTAAAGTTCGTGGCCTGGATACAACCGAGTACCGATTTGGCTTTTTAGTAAAAGACCGCTGGGGTAACAAAACCGATACCATATACAAACAGATAAAGCCGCTATACGAAACAGAACTGCCAAAGACAAACTTCTCTGAATTTACATTGCCCGGAGATGCCCCGCAGTGGAACAATACCGAAACAGCCGTGCGATATACCTGGGATGGCAAGTATGGCTGGCCCTTTACCAGTTTCACCAGCCAAACAGCCGGTGGCTCCAACCCGCACATGATCACGTTTAACACAGGAGTGCTAGCCAGGGTGAGCCGGGTGTGGATACGGCCCTACCCGGAAGGCTCCTCGCAAGGAGACCGCTATTATTACCTTACTACCATGAAGCGTTTTGAAATTTATGGCGCAGCCAACCCATCGCTCAACGGTGCATTGGATAATACCTGGACGCTGTTGGGATCTTATACCGTAACAAAACCTTCAGGCAGTCCTTATGGCACGGATAACTCCGACGACGTGGCCACCGCGATAGCCGGATTCAGTTGGGAGCTGGATGTAAACGCGCCTAAAGTAAAGTACATCCGCATCCGTTGCCTTGAAAACTTCGCCGGAGGCACCGCACAAAGCATCAATGAATTGAGAGTATATGGCGATCCCCGTTAACCCCAAAATGACAGAAAATGAAAAAAATAAAAATCTTATTAATGCTGTTTGTGTGGGCTGTAACAATTGTGTCCTGTTCCAAATGGGATGACTATACAAAATATACAGCCGATGGTGAAACCACCTATACCGGTAAACTGGATTCAGTGAAAATTTACTCCGGCAGGCTACGGGTGAAAATGACAGGGCTGTTGCCGGCCGACCCTAAAATTACCAGGTGTAAAATAACCTGGAATAACGGTAAGGATTCAACCGAATATAGCATCAACAAAGGAATAGGTATTGATTCCTTTACTAAAATTATGAATGTACCGGAGGGCGTAAACAGTTTTAAAATTCAAACCTTTGATGCAACAGGTAATGGCTCCATGATTGTAAATGCGATAGGTACCGCTTATGGTCCTAAATATGAAAGCGGACTTGGCAACCGGCCCGTTGCCCGTGCAGAATTGCTGACCAATGGAAATGCGGAAGTAACCTGGGATCTTTTTGACACAACATCCGGAGCAAAGGCTACAGTGATCAGCTATACCACTACCAGTAATACGATCGCGAAGGTAACTGTACCGCTTAACCAGGCGATAACCACGTTGCCCAATTTTAAAGCCGGTACATCCATCAGCCTCGTTACACAGTATTTGCCGGTTTCCACTGCTATTGACACATTCTATTGCGCCGCACAATCAGTAGGGGTGATGTACGATATAACGTCGCTTTATATAGTTAATGCCGGTATCAACTTTGCCAACTCCGATGGCGGTACAGACAGGTGGCGCACCCCGGCCAACTGGACTACCACAGCCGATGTGAGGAACGGCGGCAACGATATAGGTGGCCTTGATGCCGGTTCATGGCTGCCATCTACTGCACTTTCTCTTGAAGCATGGTGGGGAATGACAGCGATACCCAATGGCAAAATTTACCAAACCTTTACATTACCTGCCGGAAAATATACATTTATAGCTACAGCCGGCGATTGTTCAACCGGCGGTACCAAATACATTACGGTAGCAGCCGGCAGTGTGCTGCCCGATATTGGTAATGTTGCAGCCAGCGCAATTGTTTATAAGAGCATCGACAAAAATGTGGATAATAAGCTCAACTTTACACTAACGAGTGCAACCCAGGTTGCTGTTGGTTTGCAGGCGGGTATGCCCGCCGAAGGAAACTATATGAAAGTATTCAAGGTCAGGTTGTATGGAACACCATAATCATAATTAAAAGAAAAACC
>DASUVL010000868.1:0-4227 GCA_036379015.1 Niastella sp. | reverse complement strand
AATTCACTATGCGTGCCCGTTTCTGATATTTTCCCTTTTTCCAGCACATATATTACATCTGCATGCATAATGGTCGACAAACGATGGGCTATGAGTATGGTCATTTGTTGCCTGCTGGCCGATATTTCTCTTATGGTAGTTGTGATCTCTTCTTCAGTTAAAGAATCAAGCGCTGATGTTGCTTCATCAAATATAAGCAACTGGGGCTGACGTAACAGCGCCCGGGCAATGGATAATCTTTGTTTCTCACCGCCGGATAGTTTCATGCCACTTTCTCCCAATAGAGTATTCAGTCCATGAGATGCTTTGGCAATTAAACCAGAGGCAGAAGCTTTCTGTAATGCCTCTCTGATATCGTCATCCGTAGCAGTAGGATTCACAAACAACAGATTGTCTTTAATAGAACCAGCATACAATTGCGTGTCCTGGGTTACAAAGCCAATTTGCCTCCTGAGAGGATTGTATCGGATCTGATCGGAATTAATATCATTGAAAAAGATATTGCCATTAACAGGAACATATAGTCCTACCAACAATTTTACCAGTGTAGATTTGCCGGAACCGGAAGGGCCAACGAAGGCAACTGTTTCTCCCGGCTTAATGGTAAAAGATATATCATCAATAGCATTATAATTGGCTGTTTTATGTCTGAATACTACCTGGTCAAATTGCAGGCTTTTTAGTTGGCCGAGTTCTATAGAATTTTCAGGTCGTTGCTCTATAGGTTTATTCATTAGCCGGTCGAAACTTTTCAGGGAGGCATCTGCTTCGCGGTAGAGAATGATCATATTGCCAAGTTCCTGCAAAGGGTTGAATATGGCTGTTGAAATAAATTGCATGGCAATCAATTCGCCGGTAGTAAGTACCTTCCGGAAGATCAGCCACAATAGAATAAATAATATCGATTGTTTTAGCAGATTAAGCATATTACCCTGCAGAAAAGATAACGAACTTACTTTTTTAGCCTTGTGCATTTCGAGATCAAATATTCTCAACGTCTGTTCATTCAATCGCCTGATCTCCGGAAAGGTAAGGCCAAGGCTTTTGACCAGCTCGATATTTCTAAGGCTTTCTGTAATTACGCCTGCCTGCCGGTCTGTTTGCCTGTTAATAGATCTTTGTATCCCCTTTATTCTTTTGGAAACTAATCCGGTAAGGGAACCCAGTAAAACGATCCCTATAAAGAAAACCGGTATCAGTAACCAGTTTTTATTGATACTGTACCAGAGTAAGAAGCAAATTCCCACCAGCGAAGAAAATAGTACATTGATAAAGGAATTAATAAACCGTTCAGCATCTGTTTTTACTTTTTGCAAAATAGAGAGCGTTGTGCCGCTTCTGCTTTCTTCAAATTCCTGAAACGATAAACGCAATGTTTGCTTTAGTCCATCATTAAAAACATGCATGCCAAAACGGGCAACCGTTTTCCTGGTAATATAATCCTGGGCAGCTTTGAGTAGTTTGGCTAACACAGCAATGCCGAGCGCTACTAACAACCAATATATAATGCCTCGTATTAGTTCATTTTCAGGTAAATTATATTTATTGGTAGCATACTGGTCAATGATCTTTCCGAAAATGACCGGATCGAGTAAATTCAATAATTGAGCGCCGGCAGCAAGGATAAGCGAGCAACCAATAAGCAGGCGATGGGGCCTAAGGTATTTCCATAAAATTTTCATATTTATTCGCTTTCATTATAAAGAACATTCCAATAAAATAGTTGCGCCGCTACATATCAATGTCCCTGCAGAGCGTTTTTGAGCCAACTAGCGAATATAAATTAAATATTACTCCCTGGCCCCGATGGATTATGACAAGGTTTTTCCTTAATCAGTTCAATCATCCGGTATCCCAATACCCTGATTACTTAACATTTAGATAATATCAACATGTCTCCCTAAGTATAATTTTGCACCTTATGATTAAACGGAGAGCTTTTTTAAGGAATTTAGGTTTTACCGGATCGCTCCTTGCGATGCCCCCGGTACTCGTGAACGCTAAACCCGTTTTTAAACGGGAAAATTTGGATCTGTCAGTACGTACCTTACAAGGAATGGTGCATAGCAAAGGAAAGGGACTAGCGAATGTAGCCGTAACGGACGGTATAAATGTTACCCTTACAGATAAAAACGGGCGGTATGAATTGACAAGCAACACCACAGCCGAATTTGTTTATATAAGCGTTCCGGCCGGTTATGCATTTCCGGCTGATAAAGGGATAGCCGCTTTTTATGTGCCGTTGACAAAAGGAAATGAGACTGTTAAAAATGACTTTTCCCTGGAAAAGCTGGAGGTGGATGATCGCAAACATAATTTCGTTGTGTGGGCGGATACGCAGATGATCTCAAAAAAAGATGTAGAGCTGTTAAAAAACCAATCGGTTCCTGATCTGCAGGCGCTCATAGATTCGTACCCTAAGAAAACACTGTTTCATGGTATTGGCTGCGGTGATCTGGTATGGGACCATTTCGAATTGTTTGAAGATTATAAACAGGCCGTTGGCATGTGCGGTATTCCGTTCTACAATGTAATTGGCAATCATGATCTGGACAATGACGCCCGCACGGATGATAGATCGGCTAAAACTTTTAAACAGCAGTTTGGTCCTACTTACTATTCCTTTAACAGAGGTGAGATCCATTACGTGGTACTCGATGATGTTTTCTTTCTAGGCGCCTCCAAAAAGTATATTGGATATATTACCGAAAACCAGTTGCAATGGCTGGAGCAGGACCTGGCAACGGTAAAGCCTGGTAGTACTGTAGTGGTTAATCTTCATATACCAACCTATACCGGTCAGGCTAAGCGGGATAACAAACCGGAAGAACTGGGTGGCGTGGTAGCTAACCGCGAACAGTTATATAAATTACTGGCCCCCTACAAAGTGCATATCATGAGCGGTCATACGCACTTTAATGATACCTGGGAAAAAGACAACATCATGGAGCACAATCACGGCACTGTATGTGGCGCCTGGTGGACGGGCCCTATCTGTGGCGACGGTACGCCATCCGGTTATGGTGTGTATGAAGTGGATGGCAGTGATGTTAAATGGTATTATAAGTCCACTGGCCAACCTAAAGAACATCAGTTAAGGATTTATGCGAAAGGAAGATTGAAAAATGCCCCCGAGGAAATATGCGCCAACGTTTGGAATTGGGATAGCAAATGGAAAGTGGAGTGGTTTGAAGACGGTATCGCCAAAGGTGAAATGGAAAGACGCGTATCGCTCGATCCATGGGCCATTGAACTGTATGCTGGTCCGGAACTTCCTAAAAAACACAAGTTTGTAGAACCTACCACCGCCGATCATATTTTCTTCGCCAAACCTTCGCCTGCGGCGAAAGAGATAGTGGTAAAGGCTACAGACAGGTTTGGGAATGTTTACCAGGAAAAGATCTCCATGTAAAACCAGGGTTAATAGTCATTGACAATGCTTTCATAAGAGGGTGTCTCAATTTTGAGGCGCCCTTTATTTTTTATATGTTTATGCCTTCCCCCAAAAAGTATTATTTTTGATCTTCATAACCCCCGATAACCCTATCAATGAAACGTAGTATCTTTTTAGCCCTGGTTTGCGTCACGTTCTTTTCGTGTGACAAAGAAAATGATGGACCACCTGCCGTTATTATTCCCGGTACACTTGCCAAAGAATTTTTTCACAAACAAATCGATCAGGTAAGGACTTTTTATTACAATAAGGACACCACCCTTGATCATTATGACTATACCTTTGATAGCGTTTTGACGGAACGGTTTCGCTTTCGCTATTCCGGCAAACTACCCACAAGCATTGACTATTATGATCCCAAAATCAGTGGGGGACCTGTTCGTCAACAGTTACCAAAGTATGACAAGCAGAACCGCCTGTCGGAAATCATTGTATTTATTAATGCAGATTGGGATACGCTGCCGACGCCAAAAGTATACCCATTTAAGTATGAGTTCCTGTATGATAATGAATCGTCCACCAGGTTCAGTACCTGTGTTTCATACCGAAGGACCAATAACGTACTGGTGCCTTTTGGGGAAACGCATTTTGAATATGATAACCAGGGAAATATCATTATTTTAGAAAATTACACGATCGAAAATGGCATTAAAACCAAACGATTCGTGACTATCTATGAATATCTGCAACAGAAAAATCCCAAACACCGCCTGGACGATATCCTTGATTTCGAAAACTATTTTTCACCCAATATCTGGGAAAGAAAAACGGTG
>DASUVL010000867.1:0-4284 GCA_036379015.1 Niastella sp. | reverse complement strand
TATCCGGGCGTGTAAATTGGATAACGCTGCCTGTGTATATCACCCAGCGCCCCGGCACCGTGGAAATAGATCATAAATACATTGGCCGGTTTGGAAAAAAAGCAGCCGTGTACGACCTGATGCAACAAACTGCCAATGCCTACAACCAGGATATGGGGGTTGTTTCTACTTATGAACCCTACGATTCGTATACCCACGAGGAAATTGATCCGGAAGTGTCGAATCAGAAAGTGCTCGACCTGGTATTTTATTTAAGAACGCTAAAAGCGCCTGTACAACGCAGCCAGAACGACCAGGATGTGATCAGCGGGAAACAGGTTTTTACCAATATAGGTTGCGCCAAATGTCATACGCCTGAATTAAAAACGGGTAGTTATTCCATCGCTGCACTGGCCAACAAAACATTTAATCCCTTTACCGATCTGTTATTGCATGATATGGGCAATGGTTTGAATGATGGCTATACCGAAGGTTCGGCGTTACCTGAAGAATGGCGCACACCACCATTGTGGGGACTGGGACTTTCGAAAAATTCACAGGGCGGTCAATACTTTTTACTGCATGACGGACGTGCTACCACTATTGAAGCAGCGATTACCCAGCATGGCGGAGAAGGGCAGCTTAGCAACAACCGCTTTCAGAAATTATCAGCAACCGACAAGGAGCTGCTGATCAAGTTCCTTGAATCATTATAACCAACCCTGAGCGTCCTGAGCGCATTGCCCGCTGAAGCCTTGGCGTAAGCGGGAAGTTGAAGGGGCAGCTTATAAAGCGTTGAGCGGAGTCGAAACGCTTCTTTCATAAATGACTTTGACTAATAATACACTATAAATGAACCGAAGAGCATTCATTGTAAATAGTTGTGCAGCCTGCCTGGGCGCCACGGCTGTATCGGGTTTGTTGTCGTCCTGCGCCTCAACCCGCTACACAAATGGTACCATTGGCAACGATGGATTAACTGTAAGCGTAGAAGAGTTTAAAATAAAAAAGCAGGGCAAGACCAATTACCGGCCTTTTATTATTGTACGCAACGAAAGCCTGCAGTATCCTATTTATGTATATCGTTTTGGCGAAACCGAATATACGGCTGTATGGATGCGGTGTTCGCACCAGGGTACAGAGTTACAGGCTTCCGGCGATCAACTGCAATGTTCGGCGCATGGCAGTGAGTTTAGTAATACCGGAAAAGTTACCAACGGTCCGGCCGATAAAGACCTGCGCACCTTTCCTGTTACGGTAAACAAAAATGAATTATTTATTGACCTGAGAAAAGTATAATGAAAAAGTATTACTCTCTATTTATAGTCCTTTGTTCTGCCCCTGCCTTGTTTGCGCAGATAGATCCCTCGCTGTTGCGGCGAACGCCTAAAGATACCGGCGCCATACAGATGAATATGGATGCGGTATATAACCGGCCATTTTTACAATTGGGCAAACTACCGGTTGCCCTGGGAGGTTATGTAGAGGCCAACTACCAATACCTGAAAGAAGATGGTATTAGCGAAGGCCACCAGTTCCAGATGCGGCGGTTGACGCTGTTTGTATCGTCTTCTATTTCCAAGCGCATAAAATTCTTAAGTGAGATAGAATTTGAAGATGGCACCAAGGAGATCAATATTGAATTTGCCTCTGTTGATTTTGAGCTGGCGCCGTTGCTGAACTTTCGTGGTGGCGTTGTTATGAATCCGATCGGGGCATTCAATCAAAACCATGATGGACCCAAGTGGGAGTTTATCGACCGGCCTATATCGGCTACGCAAATGCTGCCGGCTACATGGAGCAATGTTGGTTTTGGCGTATTTGGAAAGAAGTATTCGAAGGACTGGGTATACGCCTATGAAGCCTATTTCACCAATGGGTTCGACGATCAGATCATCAACAATTCAGATGGCAAAACCTTTTTGCCGGCTTCTAAAACAAATCCAGACCGGTTTGAAGAAAGTTTCAACGGCAGTCCACTGTTCACCGGTAAAGTAGCGGTGAAGAACCGGAAAATAGGGGAGTTAGGGCTGTCGTATATGGGCGGTGTTTATAATAAGTATCAGGAAGATGGCCTGGTGCTTGATAAAAAAAGGCGTCTGGATGTGTTTGCCATTGATTTTAATACCACGTTGCCAAAAACAAATACTTACATCAATGGAGAGTGGGCCTGGGTGCATGTAGATGTACCGGAAACTTATACCGAACAGTTTGGTAGAAAACAACAGGGTGGATTTGTTGATGTGGTGCAGCCTGTTCTTAAAAAACCGATGATGGGTTTTGAAAAAGCCGTATTGAACCTGGCCCTGCGCGTTGAATATGTGGACTGGAACAAAGGCGTTTTTAAATCGACCGGCGGTAATATTTCAGATGATGTGTTTGCGATAGTACCGGCCATCAGCTGGCGGCCAACAGCACAAACCGTGATCCGGTTGAATTATCGCCGTAACCGGCAACAGGATCTTTTAGGAAATCCACCGGCTACCATGGCTGGATTCCAGTTTGGTATTTCGACCTATTTCTAATTGACGGAAACACCCCGTGAGATTGTCGCATTACACCCTTATGATATTCGCTTCAAGACAGTAGGTTTGCTGTATCAAACAGTAACTCTTAAATTATTTATATGCGACCACTCGTTTTATTTATGCATGTGTCTTTAGATGGTTTTGTAGCGGGGCCTAATGGTGAAATGGACTGGATAAAAGTAGATGATCAAATGTTTGACTATGCCGCGAAGCGCTACAATGTGAGCGATACTGCTTTATATGGGCGGGTTACTTACCAGATGATGGAAGCTTATTGGCCTACAGCAGCCGACAAACCCAATGCCACCAAACATGATATTGAACATTCGACCTGGTATAATAAAGTGGACAAGGTAGTTCTGTCAAAAAGCATGGAGGGGCAGCAATTACCCAATACCATCATCATCAGCAATGATATTGAATTCCGGGTAAAGTCATTGAAGCAACAGGCAGGAAAGGAGATCATCATATTCGGAAGCCCATCCGCTTCACACACCCTTATGCAGCATGGATTGATAGATGAGTTCTGGTTATTTGTGAATCCCATTCTAATAGGCAAAGGCATTCCCTTATTTAAACATATACAACAAACCACCGAGTTAAAACTGGTAACTACTAACGTGTTTGATTCAGGGGTGGTGTGTTTGCAATATCAGAAAAGTTCAAAGCACTAAGCTTTAAGCTATAAGCCATAAGCTGAAAGCCGAAGGCAATATATTTATGTGCAGCGTGAAGCTGTATTTTGCTTATAGCTTTCGGCTTAAAGCTAACAGCTTGCATTATATCCACCTCGCCAACCGCCGTAAACTCTCCATATTATACACCGGGGCGAACACATCGATATACGGCATGGCGGCTTTCATGCCGGCCACTTCAGGGCGATAGGCTGTATAGCCAGCCAGCGGGTTTAACCAGATCACCTTTTTGGCTTTGTGGTGTATGACATGCATACTTTGTTGCAGCGTATCAATATTACCGGTATCCCAGCCATCGCTTAAAATAATGACGATGGTTTTGGAATCGATCAGTTTATTACCGTAGTCACTCACAAAAGTATGGAGGGATTCGCCGATGCGCGTACCGCTGTTCCAGCCTTCATTTTCAGAACTCAGCAATTCAAGGGCTTCCCCGAAATGTTTTTGCTTCAGCATGGGGGTTATTCTTTGTAACGTAGTACTGAAGATAAATGTTTCCATGCGGCCGTATACCTGTTGAAAGGCATACATGAATTGCAGCAGGAAGGCGGAATACAATTCCATGGATTTACTTACATCGCAAAGCATGAGCAGCTTTACGCGATTGCGTTTAGGGCGCCGGTGCATAATGTCGATCAGTTCACCACCGCGGCGCAGGTTCTTTCGCAGGGTCTGCCGCAGATCGGGCAGGTCGACCTTATTCGACAGTTCATACCGGCGGTTGGCCCTGGCCGCCAGCCGGCGCGATAAACTTCTGATACATTTCATTAGCTCCGCCACTTCATTGCCGGGCACGGCAGAAAAGTCTTTTTGCGACAGGGATTCTTTAACACTGTATCCCGCTGTTTCTTCTGTTTCTTTTTTTTGATTGCCTTTCAGCCATGTACTGAGTGACGCAAATTGCGCCTCGGGCGTAGGTGGTTTTTTCTTTTTCGTATCTTCTTTGCGTTTGGTATCAATCGCTTTATCAAGCTGTTTCCAGTATTGACGGAATAAATTATCAAAATCATCGAGGTTCTCCTTGCTACGGCAAATGATCGTCTTTAACAACAGGAAGAATGATTCGTGACTGGTATAATCAA
>DASUVL010000866.1:0-3437 GCA_036379015.1 Niastella sp. | reverse complement strand
TAATACGCAACGTATACACCATGATCTTAAAGTCAAGGGCCAGGGAAATATTCTCGATGTAGATCAGGTCATATTTCATTCGCCTGATCATTTCATCAACGTTTTCGGCATAGCCAAACTGCACCATGCCCCATGAGGTTAATCCAGGTTTTACTTTTAACAGGTACGAGTAATACGGAACCTGTTCATGTATCTGGCTAATATAATATGCCCGTTCGGGTCTTGGACCCACCAGGCTCATTTCACCTTTAATAATATTCCAAAGCTGCGGCAATTCATCCAGCCGCCACTTACGCATAGTTCGTCCCCAGGGCGTAATACGGGGATCGTTGGCAGAAGAAAGTTGCGGTCCGTTCTTTTCAGCATGATGATACATGGAACGGAACTTGTAAATATGGAACCTTCTGCCCTTATACCCTATTCGCTCCTGCGAGTACAACATCGGGCCTGCAGATGATAATTTAACGCGTATAACAACATATATCATCAGCGGCAACAAAAATATAAACGCCATAATAGCTATGGCAACATCAAGTACCCGTTTAATATTCTGTTGCCATTGGGGCATCAGACCCGACTTTATATCGGTAAGTAAGGCGCCAAACAGGTTGCTGGTCTTTACCGATCCCGACAAAATATCCAGTACATCGGGTACTATCTTTACTTCCACGTCCATTTCACTCAGCTGGTTCACTATTTTTTCAATCTGCGCATGTTCCTCTTTATCCAGGGCTATTACCACCAACTGTATTTTACGATCATGGATCACTTTCACCATATTCTGTAACCTGCCATAACAGGGTATATGATTGCTAATGCCATTAGGTTCGCCGGCGCTTATAAAACCGGTATAATGGTAGCCGGCTATCCGCAATCCATCGCGGGAATCGAAGTAGATCTTTTCGGCGATGCTATTGCCACCAACAAGTAACGTATTAAAACGTACATGTCCTTTCTGCAATTGCTTCTTTACCTTATTCAGTATTACAACACGTCCCACCCAGGTAAAAATCATCTGAGCGGCAATATAACCCGACAAGGCTTTATAGTAATACGTATACTTCGTTTGCGGGTCATTGATCACAATGGCAAAGAAAATAATCGTACATCCAATAATACAACAAAGAAGGGTAACAATGAACTCGTTTAACCGTGATTTACCGTACAGGGAGTGATAGGCGCCTACCAGGGAATAAAAGATGATCCAGGTAATGGGAATAAGGCTGATGCCCCACCAGAAACGGTCATTGAGGTAAAGCTCGTTTTCTGTAATAATGCTTTCATGTAACAAATACCGGCGAGAAAAATACAAAACGATCCAGGCCAAGATGGCTGCTAAATAATCGCCAAGCAGATACCAGGTACTATGGATGCGTTTTACGGATGGCATGTGTAGGGTTACACAATAATATTATTGTTTTTGATTTTTTGCAATATCTGGTGTGCTACATCCATGGCCCGGTAACCATCTACTTCCGATACCAGGGTTGGTGTGTTATTCAGGATGGCATCACGAAATGATTCCAATTCTCTTTTAATAGCATTTACTTCGGGAACCTGCGGGTTTATTACGGCAATTGTTTTTTTGCCATGTAACGTATCGAGGTCAAAGGAAAAGGCGTCAACATCCTGGGGCGACTTTAATTTAATGATCTCTGATTTTTTGTTCAGAAAGTCGATACCAATGTAAGCATCTTTCTGGAATAACCGCATTTTCCGCATTTTTTTCATGGAAATACGGCTCGAGGTAAGATTGGCCACACATCCGTTGTTGAACTCTATTCGCACGTTGGCAATATCGGGTGTGTCGGTCATTACCGCTACACCACTGGCGGAGATCTGCTTCACCTCACTTTTTACCATGCTTAAAATGATGTCGATATCGTGAATCATCAGGTCAAGGATTACACTCACCTCTGTTCCACGCACATTAAATTGCGCCAGGCGGTGCACTTCAATAAACATGGGGTTCAGGTCCATTTCGCGAACGGCTATATATGCCGGGTTAAACCGCTCCACGTGCCCCACCTGCAGTTTAATACGCGATTCATTTACCAGGTTTACCAGTTCCTGCGCTTCCTGCATGGTATTGGCCATGGGTTTCTCCAGAAACACATGTTTACCTTTTCTGATGGCCATTTTGGCCAGATTATAATGATAGGTTGTGGGAGCAATTACATCAATAACATCCACGGCATCAATCAGCCGCTCAGCATCCAGAAAACGGGGGAGCTGATACTTTTCAGTAACATCCTGGGCAGCATCATCAGAGGGATCGTAAAAGCCTACTACCTCTACATCCTTGATCTCCTTCCAGTTATTAAGATGAAATTTTCCAAGATGTCCAACACCGAATACGCCGATCTTTAGCATACGTACAATTAAAGGCGCAAAGATAACAGGTAGCACCCGTTACCAAACGCTTTTTTATTACCAGTAATTGTATTGGATGTGAATAAGTTAGACGAAAAAAATCTCAAAAAACAAATAACAAGAACCAAAATTCCAACAAATTGGAGACTTAATGTTTGAAATTTGACATATGTAACTTGTTTTTGGTTCTTGCTTTTGTGATTTGGCGCTTTTCTTTGGAATTTGCCTTTTGGGATTTGTGTTTTGCGATTTGGAGTTTTAAAGTTACTTCAACATAACCGACTTACTCGTGTAAGCAGCAGTTGGATGATATATGAAAAGGCAGGAGCCTTCCTTCAACAGGTCAATCAGCGGTTCTGAAATATCAGGTGCTACGGCCGGGCAACCCCAGCTACGGCCAATATACCCCTGACTTTCAATGAATCCTTCGCTTACATAATCAGCGCCATGTATTACAATGCCACGGCGCATGGCGCCGTCATTGATGCCTTTTTCCATACCCTGCAGCTTCAGCGAATAGCCATTGCAGCCCTGATAGGCGTTACCGGTTACATAAAAACCGAGGCTGCTTTTGTTCGAAGATTGCTTGTTGCTGAAAGAAGTGGCCTTTACTTTGCCGGTCTTCATACCATGCGCCACAAACGTGTTGTATAATAACTGATAGGTATTCAGGTCAATTACGTATAATCTTTTATTGGTACTTGGTTGGCTGAAATCAACGATTGCCAGCAGGTTATCTTTTATATGGCGGGTATTAACCAGCTTGGCCATGCCCCTTAAAGCCATAGCAAATACCTTTCTCGACAACCCTATTTGTTTTAAATGAAGGCTGTCGTATACATTCAATTTTCTGGAAATTGAAAAATAAGAAGATGCGTTGGTGGGGATGGTAGAGGTATCAGAAAACAGGCGATCGCCCCCTCTTTTAGCCGAATGATCGGGTGAAAAAGACGATTGCAACGCTACAATGCCTACCAATAGGAACAGGTAGAGCGGTTTTCCCGGTTTTACGATTAATGGTTTATGCATGGAATCCGTTCCCGTTTTTTTGATAGATAATGGAA
>DASUVL010000865.1:0-15929 GCA_036379015.1 Niastella sp. | reverse complement strand
GTCAGCAAAAGTCAGGTGCCAGTATTTTTTTTCCTTATCAGCAGCAGGATTATTGATCCGGGCCCCATTAACCAGGGCGCTTTTTACAGTAATATGAGGCGTTACGCCCGGCCTGGCAAATTTGATAGAATTGGTGATCAGATTGGTGAACAATTGTTTGAATTGAAAAGGTATGATGTTTAACTCCGGAAGTGGTTCGCACTCTATAAGGGTGCCGGTGGCCATAATTTTTTCATATAACTCCTGCTTCACTTCCATCACCAGGTTGTAGAGACTGGTCTTTTCGAAAAGCTTTTGGGAGGTGTTGGTACGGGAATAAGTAAGCAGATCATCTATCAGCAACTGCATTCTGGCTGCCGCATTGTCCATCCGGTAAAAGAAGTTTTTTCCCTCTTCGCTCAGCGCATGTATTTCCTTTTCCAGAATGCGTTTACTGAACATCTGGATCTTGCGCAAAGGCTCCTGCAGATCATGGCTGCTTACATAGGCAAAGGAAGAAAGCTCTTCATTCATTTTAGTGAGCTCCCTGTTCATTTCTTCCAACTTCTTCGAATACTTCTTTTGTTCGGCAATATCCATAAGCGCCTCGGTCCTGATCTGCTGGGTCCTGATCTGTGATGACACCCGTGAAACAAGCTCTTTTGAAGAAAAGGGTTTTGTCAGGTAGTCATCAGCGCCTGTTTCCCAACCAACAATTTTTGATTCCTCGCCGGCCCGGGCGGTCAACAAAATGATGGGTATATGGGCAGTCGCCCGGTTTGCTTTCACTTCCTTCACTAAACCAATGCCATCCATTACCGGCATCATAACGTCACTTACAACCAACGCCGGCATTTCCGCATTTATTTTTTCCAAAGCATGCAGGCCATTGCAGGCAGTGATCACATTGAAATGAGGGACCAGTATCGACTGCAGGTGTTCCCGCATATCTGCGTTGTCATCCACTACCAGCACCAACGGCAGGTTGTTGTTTTCAATTATGAGTTCAGTAGCTGTATCCTTCACTAGCAGGGTGCCCGCCTCTTCTACATACATGCTGGACGTAACTGCTTCGTCTTTACTCAGGGTGGCTATTTGATGCTTTGGCAAATGTTCCTTACCCAATGGTATCTTTACCGTAAACGTGCTTCCTGTATGGAGCTTGCTTTTTACGCTGATATCCCCTTTATGCAAATTCACCAGTTCTTTGATTAACGATAATCCGATACCGGTACCCTCAAAAGTTCGGCCCGTTACCTGTTGTACACGGTGAAATCGTTCGAACATATGCGGAAGCTCCTCCTCGGGAATGCCAACGCCGGTATCTTTTATTTGTAACACCGCAAATTCATCTTTTGCTGTCAATTCAACCGTAATACTTCCATCAAGCGTATACTTAAACGCATTGGATAAAAGGTTAAAAACAATTTTTTCCCACATTGACCGGTCAATATACACGGGTTGAATGAATGTATCAGCCTTTATGATCAATGTTAACCCTGCTTTTTCAATAACCGACCGGAAATTGGAAGCCAGGTATTTAGTCAACTCTGTTATGTCGGTAAGGACATAGCTTGCCTGCTGTTTCCCCGATTCAATGCGACTGAAATCGAGCAGCGTATTTACCAGCTTCAGCAAACGCATTGCATTACGGTGCGAGGTTTCAATATTCTGTTTCTCCGTAGCCGACAAATTGCTATTTTGCTGGTTGATCAATTCTTCCAGCGGACTTAGTATTAAGGTAAGCGGTGTTCTGAACTCATGACTGATATTACTAAAAAAAACAGTTTTTGCTTTATCGATCTGCTCCAGCGCTTCTACGCGTTTCCGTTCTTCTTCCAGTGCCAGCATTTTGTTGATCTCTAAGGAAACCCGCTCCCCGATCAGCTCGCAAAACTGCTGGTAATTTTTATCAAACTGGCGGCATGGATTAAGCGCTGCAAAAATAATGGCATAAGGATGATTGCTGCCAACCGCACTGATGGGTATATAAACGAATTTTGATGAGGCCATCTTCCAATAACCTTTGGGCATTTCCCCGGGTAACTTTTTTACTTCCGTTACAGTTACTTTATTTGATGCGTACGCCTGGCAAAAATGGTTGGTAACAGCTGTTGGCATTCCTGTATCAATAACTTCAGGCAACAGGTATTGTTTGTTATTTGTTCCTGTTGAAGCCGTTGCAATAGCCCTGTTGCCGTTGTTCTCCATTTTATAAACAATAGCAAAAGGGAAATCTTTATTATTTTCTCCAAGCACGTCAGCCACATTCCGGTAAATAACATCCAGTGACTTTCCATCAAAAGCCACCGCGCCCAGATCGCGCAAGGTTTGCAAAGCTCTTTCATTAATAACACGTTCCGTATTCTCTGAACAAACGCAGAATACGCCTTTTACACTTCCATCATCACCCGGCGCCGGGCTATAGGAAAACGATACATATACTTCCTCTGAATAACCCTTTCGTTCCATAATAAATAAGAATGAATCGTCATAGGTGCCTTCATTCCGTTCTACTACGCTTTTTATTTTAGGTACTAAAAGGTTCCATATCTCGGTCCATACGTCTTCCGCTCTGGCTCCCAAACCGGCTGGATGCTTTTTGCCCATTATCTGAGCATAACTATCATTATAGATATTTATCAGGGAAGGCCCCCACCACACAAACATGGGTTGGGCCGAAGTAAGTATAATGCGCACACAGGTTTTTAAACCCTGCTCCCAGGTTTCAGGTTCGCCTAAAGGTGTTGTTGTCCAGTCAAAGTTGCGGATCCGTTCGCCCATTTCTCCACCGCCCGACAAAAAATCAAGCTGGTTAATTACTGAGATATTCTTTTTCATGTTGGTAGTTCATAATAATAAAAGATAATAAGCAACCATTTTCACATATGACAAATGCCTCAGTTTGAGTAATAAGTTTCTCAGTTTTAATATCACTGTATTACTATAAAATCAAAAGCGGCTTTACACTGACAATCTATAGCCAGGCAATAGCCGCTCCATTAACGTTTTCTACAATGATACAGGTTAATTAATTTTTATTTTTATACATCCAGGGTGTTGTCTAATACCGGTCACTCACAAAACTAATTTCAAATGATATGCCAACCAAACGATGGCATGCTTCTTATAATTTAGTTATCACATTATCACATTACGCAATATGGATCTCAGATCAGATTATCCCTTTTGGTTGCTCGATAAGGGCATCATTCACTCCTACCCTTCGCTGTTAAAAGATATCAAAACCGATATCGTTATCATGGGTGCAGGCATTAGTGGAGCCCTGGCCGCCTGGCATCTTTGCCATGCCGGTTTTAAAACAGTGATAGTTGATAAACGTCATGTTGGTATGGGCAGTACAGCTGCCAGCACAGCTCTGTTACAATATGAAATTGATACCCCGCTCACCGAACTGATCAGCAAACGCGGCGAACCCGATGCGGTTAAAAGTTATTTGCTTTGTCTGAAAGCCATTGACGATCTGGAGAAAATTTGCGGTCACTGGCCTGAGGTCGCTTTCACCAGAAGACCCAGTCTGCAATACGCTTCGTATAAGAAAGATGTGCCCACGTTGCGTAAAGAATATGAACTCCGCAAACAATATGGCATAGCGATGCAATGGCTCGATAAAAAAGCTGTTACAAACATGTTTGGTTTTAAAAAAGACGCCGCTATTCTTTCACGCGATGCCGCTGAAGTAAAAGCATATAGCCTCACTCATGCACTGTTGCACCGTTGCCTATCATTGGGACTGGAAGTATACGATCATACCGCCATTACAAATTTCCAGGAAAACAGGCAGGGTGTTGAGTTGGTAACAGATGAAGGGAAAAAGATCAAAGCCCGTAAACTCGTAATCGCCTGCGGCTATGAATCGGCCCGCTACATACCACAAAAAGTACAAACGCTGCAATCCACTTATGCCATCGTCAGTGAGCCCTGCAACACCAATCATCACTGGCACCATAATGCGCTGATCTGGGAAACAGCCCATCCCTATTTATATCTTCGTACAACCGAAGATAACCGCATCCTGGTTGGCGGTAAAGACGATGATTTTTCCGATCCACGCCGGCGCGACAAAGCACTTCCAGCAAAAGCGAAAGCACTGGAACAGGCCTTTAAAAAGTTATTTCCCGCCATTCACTTCAGAACAGATTTTAAATGGGCTGGCACATTCGCTTCTACCAAAGATGGCTTACCTTATATCGGCTGTTTACCGCGCAAACCGCATACTTATTTTGCACTCGGCCTGGGTGGCAACGGCATTACCTTCAGCATCATTGCAGCCCAGATCATTACCCGCCTGGCGTTGGGTGTGCCCGACAATGATGCGCGGTTATTTGGTTTTGACCGACAGTAATACGCCTGCCGGGGAATTTTTTCCCTATTAAAATACAACAAGGCGCAGGATGAAATTTGCAGTGATGTGCTTAAAGATCATTATGATAGCAAGGGACGGCGCCAACATCAGCCTTTGGCAAAATACATCGGAACCATTTGTTCCTACCCGGCAAATATCAACCAATCAAAACTACGATGTGGTGATAGCCGGCGGTGGCATCACAGGTGTAAGTACCGCCTTTTTATTACAACAAGCCGGTTTACGGTGTGTATTATTGGAAGCACATACACTGTGTTTTGGAACCACCGGTGGTACTACGGCCCATCTCAACACCTTACTTGATACTCCTTATACCACCATTGCTGATAATTTCGGCGCAGCAAATGCTACGCTGGTAGCCCAGGCTGCCCGTAGCGCTATCAATACCATTACTACCAATATTGAAATGCTTCAGATCGATTGTAACTTTGAAGAAGCCAGCGCTTTTCTTTTTTCGCAGAACGAAAAACAAACACAGGAGTTGGAATCGATCCGGAAAGCCACTGCGGAAGCAGGCGTTTCAGCAACCTACACAGATACCATTCCACTATCAATACAATTTGAAAAGGCCCTGGAAATAAAGAACCAGGCGAAGTTTCACCCGGTCAGGTATGTAATGGCATTGGCAAAAGCTTTTGAAGATGCCGGCGGCACTATTGTACAGCATTGCCGGGTTATGGATACAGACAATACAGATCCGCTCGTGGTTAAAACCGCAGCCGGCGATCTGCACACATCGTGGCTGATCTATACTACGCATATTCCACCAGGTGTAAATCTGTTACACTTGCGTTGTGCGCCTTACCGGTCCTATGCCATGGCTGTTCGTTTGGTAAACGACAATTATCCTGCCGGTCTTACGTATGACATGTACGATCCCTATCATTATTACAGAACACAATTGATAGATGGCGATCAGTATTTGATAATAGGTGGCGAAGATCATAAAACAGCGCATGCAGAGAATACAAATGTGCCCTTTACCAAATTGGAAAGTCATATCCGTTCGCATTTTGATATCCGGGGAATCGCTTATCGCTGGTCGTCACAATACTTTGAACCGGCCGATGGGCTTCCCTACATTGGTCATCTGCCCGGGAACCCCGGAAAAATACTGGTAGCAACCGGTTTCGGTGGCAATGGCATGACCTATAGTTCTGTAGCCGCCCGCCTGCTCGCTGATATCGTTTTAGATAAAGAAAATCCTTATACCGAATTATTCGATCCGAACCGCATAAAACCCATTGCCGGGTTTACCAATTTTTTAAAAGAGAATGTAGATGTTGCGAAGCAATTGATAACCGGATTCTTTTCGAAAGAAAAGATCCATGCATTGGCCGACATTGCGCCGGGCGAAGGAAAGGTTGTACAAGTGGATGGACATACCATTGCGCTTTATAAAGATGAAGCAGGCGCCATTCATACCCTGAACTCCCGTTGCACCCATTTAAAGTGCACCGTAAGTTGGAGTCTGGCTGAAAAATGCTGGGAATGCCCCTGTCACGGCGCCCGGTACGATGCCGATGGGAAAGTGCTTACCGGACCTGCCGATATGGACCTGCAAAAGATCGTTTTATAATTCCGCTAATAGAAAACCGTGTCACGGTTAACCATAAAATTAAACGCAATCGTCATGAAACAGCATCAGCAAACCGATACAACACCAGAGAAAACGGTAACGAGTGAAAAACAGATGGAGCACAAACCGGTAGTAGATGATGTGAACCATGTGCCCAGTGGCAAGTTGAAAAACAAGATAGCTCTGATCACCGGCGGTGGCAGTGGTATTGGCAAAGCGGTGGCCATTTTGTTTGCAAAAGAAGGCGCCAAAATTGCCATTAACTATTATAGCGGCGAAGAAGACGCGAAAGATACAGAAGCGTTGATCAAAAAATATGGCGGTGAAGTATTGCTGATCCAGGGCGACATCAGCCAGGAAGCAACCTGCCGGCAGCTGATTGATACTACCGTAAAACATTATGGCCGCATAGATATTCTGGTGAATAATGCGGGTACTCAGCACCAGACCGAAAGCATAGAAGATATAAAGACAGAAGATCTCATTCGTACATTTCAGGTGAATGTATTCGCCATGATCTGGATAACGCAGGCCGCTTTACCGCACATGCCAAAAGGCAGTGCTATCATTAATACCACTTCAGTAACGGCCTACCAGGGTCATGGACAATTGCTCGACTATTCCGCCACCAAAGGCGCTATTGTCGCATTTACCCGTAGCCTTTCGGCCAGTCTGGCCCAAAAAGAGATCCGGGTCAATGGCGTGGCCCCCGGTCCTATCTGGACACCACTCGCTATGAGCGTTGATAAAGAAAGTAATAAACATCATGGAGAGGACACGCCTTTGCAAAGGGCGGGTGAACCGGTTGAGGTTGCGCCCAGTTATCTTTTCCTTGCCTCTAAAGATGCCTCGTATATGACCGGCCAGGTATTACATCCCAATGGCGGGTCTATCATTAATGGTTAGCTTTCGTGCGGCGTGATTGCTGCATGTATTTGTCGTAATACTTTATCCCTTGTATTATTATAACCCAATTCAATGGTATTGTCGACCCAGCAATGCACTTCCATTTTTATGGTATCGCCGTTATAATCGGTAAACAGCACCTGGGATTTATCATTTTTTACTTCGGGTATTTCCCCCATCGCATTTTGTATACGTTGCTCGATATCCTTTATATCAGATTTACCAGGCAGGGTAAGCACCACATCAATCCGCCGTTTGCCACTAAGGGAATAATTGGTAATAGGCTTCTGAAAAATTTCTTTGTTCGGCAGCATAATATGCAGGCCCTGAACGGTGCGTATTGTGGTAGAACGTAATTGTATTTCTTCAACGATACCCGTAAAACCGTTCGTATCAATAACATTGCCTACATCGAATGGCTTTCTGAAAATGATAAATACACCGGATATAAAATTGGCCGTCAGATCCTGGAAAGCAAAACCCAATGCCAATCCGATAATACCGGCGCCAGCCAGCAGGGATGCAATTGTTTTTTCAAGATTCATTATTTGCAGGCTTATAAAAAGACCCACAAATAAAATGATGAAATAAAATATGCTGGAGAAAAGTCCGCTGACAGCCCGTTTATGGGAAATTTTAAGCAGCAGACTGTACATGCCCTTCCGCAGGAACTTTGCCACAAAAAAGAAAAGAACAAAAATAAGAATGGATAACAACAGGTTAGGAAGCATTGTTATAAATACCTCCAGCCAGTTTTCCAATTTCCCTTTTATCAGAACGATCCATTTTTCCATAACGGATAATATTTGATTCATATCTGTTTTGATCAGAAGAATCAATGCCACCCGGTAAATTAACCACCTGATCCAATTAGGCGGCCGATAATCGCCGTATTGGGGAAACAACACCCCACTTATCACTTTCTGGCAGGGCTTTCTAGTCCTCCGGTTTTGCTTTTTCATTAGCACATTAGCTAATTGGCATATTAGCACATTGCTCTCCTTTCTTTGTACATTTAAGAAAACAACCATTATATGATTCGCCTTCTCCTTTTCCTTACTTTGTTTTCATCAATTACCCTTTTTGCGCAGCAAGGCGCTTCTGTCTCGTTTGAAAAATGGATAAGTGTGAAAAGCGTTTCTTCCCCGGTTATTTCTCCCGACGGCAGAACGGTCGTGTATTCGGTGAATACCACCGACTGGGCCAATAATGCTTACGATGGAGAGCTTTGGATGAGCCGCGATGGAGAAGCGCCGGTACAACTTACGCGAACGAGCAAAGGAAGTAGTTATGCTGCCCGGTTTACACCAGACAGCCGGTTTGTGAGCTTCCTGGCCGACCGGGGTGATAAAACACAATTATATATTATTTCTGTATATGGCGGCGAAGCGTTACCCATAACAAAAGAAGAGGACGGTATAATGGTGTATGAATGGAATGCAGCAGGCAACCAGATCGCCCTGTTAAAAGCGGAACCGGATAGCAAACAGGATAAAACGCTAAAAGACCGTTATGGCGCATTTGGCGTTGAAGGAGAAGAATACAAACACCGTCATTTGTGGTTGCTTAATTTTAATTACGACTCTGTGGTAATGGCCGGTCAACTTCCCTGTTACGACAGCAAAAAAGATACTACCAAAAAAGGCGCTGACACTGCCATAAAAACAGGTTGCTTTGCTTTACCGGTTGCTAAAAAGCTCACCGACGGCAACTTCACGGTGACCAGTTTTGCCTGGAGCCCCGATGATAAACAGATCCTTTTTAATAAACAGTCGAACCCGCTGATCCTTTCCGGTATTACCGCTGATATCGCGTTATTGACAGTGGCTACTAAAAAAATAGATACCCTGGTTAATAACCCTACCGGCGATTATATCAGCAAATGGAGCCCCGACGGTAAAGCATTTGTTTATCAAAGTGCCGTTAATGACAGTGTTTCAGATTATTATAAAAACAATCGCTTGTTCATATATGATATACCAACAAAAACCAGCCGGGAAATTGCCACCGATATCGATGAATACAGGTCGGTGGTAGATTGGAACAAATACGGTTTGTTCCTGAGCGCGCTGGAAAAAACAAAACAAAAGATCTATACGGTAGATGTTAAAACAGGAAAATCAAAAGGGTTCGATCTTCCCTACGATCTTGCCTTGAACATTTCCTTTAGCAAAAACACCGACAAAATAGCATTGACCGCCCGGAACTTTGCCGAGCTGAGTGAGCTGTATACCGGAACATTCAAACAGCCTTTAAAAAAGATCACCAACAGCACAACACAAATTGCCGGCTGGAATACGCCGTTGAATGAGGTCATTCAATGGAAAAGCAAAGACGGTTCCCCCATTGAAGGCGTTTTGATAAAACCAGCGAATTACAATCCACAAAAGAAATACCCGCTGCTGGTTGTGATCCACGGCGGTCCCACCGGTATTGACATTCCCGATCCTACAGCGAGTTATGTTTATCCAATTATGCAATGGGTTGAAAAGGGAGCGCTGGTGTTGCGGGTAAATTACCGGGGCAGTGCCGGCTATGGCGAAAAATTCCGTTCCCTGAATGTGCGCAACCTGGGTGTGGGAGATATGTGGGATGTGGTGAGCGGCATTGATCATTTAAACAGCAAAGGAATGATCGATACCTCAAAAATGGGCGCTATGGGCTGGAGCCAGGGCGGCTATATTTCTGCCTTTCTGACTACCAATACCCACATTTTTAAAGCGATCTCAGTGGGTGCAGGCATTTCAAATTGGGTCACTTACTATGTGAATACTGACATTACACCGTTTACCCGCGAATATTTGCAAAATACCCCCTGGAACGACATGGAGATCTACCTCAAAACCTCACCCATGACCAATATTAACCAGGCCACCACGCCCACCCTCATTCAACATGGCGAATTTGACAAACGAGTACCCATTCCCAATGCCTACGAATTGTACCGCGGTTTGCAGGATAGAAAAGTGCCTTCCCGCTTAATTGTTTACAAAGGGTTCGGACATGGCATTAACAAACCCAAAGAAAGGCTGGCCGCTGTATGGCACAACTGGCAATGGTTTAACAAATACGTATTTGGCGAAAAAGAAGAAAGCTTTCCGGCAGAATAAACCTACAGTCGCATTAACAATCGCATTAAATTATGGATGTTAAAAAACTCGCTTGCTGTATTGATGAAATGGTCTGTTTCCATTTTATGTAAAATTTAAATTTTAATCTGGGCAGGTGCATTACTATACCAGAAAAAATCATTAAATTAGAATAAGCAGTAAGAACTTGCGATTGCTAACAATAGAAAGGATATGATATATCGCTTTCGGCAGCTGTTTTTTGTTAAGGCCAGCATGAATACATGCTGTTGTACACACCGCTTATGTATTAACACTTCTTCACTGCGCATAGGGCAAATAAGAGCCCAACCTATAACGGTGAATGACCGTATATGATATATATGAAGAGCCAACAACAATCTGCTTGCAGCCATTGTAATAACAACAACAAATTAAGGATATCATAAAAGAAGAACAGGTTATATTCAAGCAAGAGGCAATCGTTTGCCCGGCATAATTTTTGATCTTTTTCTAATAGAAAGTATGCACATAACCAGTGCGTTTGCAAAGTGGGGACCAGCATTCAACAACTTCACTACAGGTACCGGATCGATTGACGAATTAATGACACACGAACTTTGATCACCACCATTTTGAGAACACTCCGGCGAAAAGCATAGCTGCCATCAGCGAACTTTTCTGCATGCATTTCACCATTCCGTACCAAGCAGCAAATCATAGGTAAATGCTGTCTATTTATTTAGCAGAATCACAGGAATCATATTATCCTCTTTTTAGTTCCACCCTATTGAGCCGATAATATGTTATGGAACCTTTTTAACACCGCTAACAGATCCGAAGAAAGACGAATTGTACTAACGCTGTATCCTATTTACTGATTAGATCGGAACTATAAGTTATTAAGCCAGTTTATACGCTCGTATAAGACGAACCTCTTTATTTTTGTTTTTTTCGTAACTAAAAATTTAAGAGATATGAAAAAAGAACACACCTCCCTTTTCAGCAATCTCTTTGGTGCAAAGGGCAAGCCCACTGAGTCAGAAAAATCAACTCCGGTTGTTATTACTTCTTATTCTCAGCCGCATGTACTGCAACAGAGAATGAAAGAAGAAAAACTGTCACATGGTGAAACAGTGACAGCAAACATTTCACCGGTAAGATTGGAAAGCAATTTTGGCAAAATGGTGCTTTATTTTTGCCCAATGCAATCAATCGAGGTTATTGAAAAGGTTAACGCCGGTGACGGAGGCAGCTTACCGGCTGAAGCAATTGTCGATGGGTTAACAGTTCCAGGAAACTGCAAACCCGGCTTGTACACATTAAAGAATGTGACATTGTCCTCTAACGGAACCATGCAGGTGCTAGCCACCGAAAATACCATGTGGGAAAGCGTATAGTGCGCAAGAAATGGTATAAAAGTATGTCCAATGGAGTAAGTATGTATTAATGTGAAGCCCTACAGGGAGCAGGATACAGGTACACTTTCGTCTTTGTGATCCCTCGTCTGCAAATGTTTCATTATTATCTCTGCCTCGCCAAACATGTCTAATACAAAACCCTCCTCCCGACCAGTCGGGATGAGGGTTTTTTAATGGACAACGGTTATGTTATAACAATTCATAAATTACGGTTAGCTGCACACTAAACTGCCTTTTCAACGCAGTAATTGCCCTGTCAGTTTAATAAATAATAAATACGTGCTACCTCTTGGCAACTTTGGGTCATTGATTATTTTTGCTCACTTTTTTAACCATTAATCATTAATCTTTTACTATGAGCAAAAATTACCTTTGCCTTCCTTCCCGTTTTTTTTTCACATTCCTTTTATTATTTATATCACACTTACTTTCGGCCCAGATCATTACTACGCTTGCCGGTGGCACTATCGGTGACGGTAAACCTGCTACGGAAATAGGTATCGCACTTACTGACGCACTTACTGAGGGAATTGCGATCGACGCCGCGGAAAATTTATATATTCTTGATATGGCTAACGTCAGGATACGAAAAGTTTCAGCAGCAACGGGCATCATCAGTACCTATGCCGGTAATGGAAGCGTTACTCCATCAGGCGATGGCGGCCCTGCCCTCACTGCAGGGTTAGGCTATGTTAGCGCTATGACCAGTGACCGGGCAGGAAATATTTATTTTTCCCTTAGTGGAAGTATTCGCAAAATTGATGCGGCTACGAGCATCATTACTACCATTGCCGGAACAGGTACTTTTGGCTTTAGTGGTGACGGCGGCCTGGCCATAAACGCTCAGATACAAGGCGGTCGCGCCCTTACCGTTGATACGTTTGGCAATATTTATTTAACACAGACAAACCGTATAAGGAAGATCACCGCCGCAACAGGCATAATTAATACGATTGCCGGTACTGGCATACTCGGCAATTCAGGCGATGGCGGCCCGGCCATCAATGCACAGCTTGCAGGCGCCTGGGCACTTACCACAGATAACGCCGGCAATTTATATATGGCAGAGTATAGCGGTAATGTAATTAGAAAAGTAACAGCCGCTACCGGCATCATTACCAGGTATGCAGGTACGGGTACCTTAGTTGGTTTCGGTGGTGATGGCGGGCTGGCAACAGCAGCGCAGTTCAATCGTCCTTATGCCATTGCAACAGATGCAGCAGGTAACCTGTACTTATCGGATAATAACAGAATACGAAAGATAAATGCCGCAACCGGCATCATAAATACTATTGCCGGTAACGGGCCGGGTACTACTACCGGCGATGGTGGCGATGCGTCATTCGCCTCCTTTTCTGATCTCCGTCATCTGGTCCTGAGCCCTGCAGGCAACGTGTATGTCAATGACTACAAACATCATGTTATTCGTAAAATAACAGCTGCAACAAATATCATTTCTAACCATTGCGGCAATTATTCCAGGGGCGTCAGCGGTATAGGCGGCCTTGCATCCCTGGCGCAGCTTTACCAATCCTTTTACATATCGGTTGACAGGCCCGGTAATATTTATATGTCGGATTACCACAACCATAAAATTTATCGCATCGAGGCGGCAACCGGCATCATCAATACCATAGCGGGTACGGGTAACCAGGGTTTGAATCATGGCAATGGCGGACCAGCTACTGCCGCTAATATTGTTGCCCCCACCGGTGTGGTGACTGATACAAGCGGCAATTTTTATTTTATAGAAAATGGTATGGCGGTGCGTAAAGTAAATATAGCAACCGGTATCATTACACACGTGGCCGGTGGCATTCAATATGGGTATAGCGGAGATGGCGGCCCTGCAACTTCCGCCCTATTCAACCGGGCAAATGCATTGGCGCTTGACAAGGCTGGCAACCTGTATATTTCCGATAGAGATAACCATGTCATCCGCAAAATATCAGCGGCTACCGGTATTATCACTACTGTGGCAGGTTCCGGCACAGCCGGGCTCTCGGGCGATAGCGGCCTGGCAACGTCCGCAACATTGAACCAACCGTCTGGTGTTGCAGTTGACCGTTCCGGTAATATATACATCGCTGATCGTTATAATAGCCTTATTCGCCGGGTAGATGCCGTAACCGGCATTATTACTACTTTCGCCGGGGTTCACGGAAGTGCTGGCTACAACGGTGATAACCGCCTGGCCACTACAGCCACTATCAGTACTCCTTTGGGGATAACGACAGATAAAGATGACAATGTAATTTTTGCCTCACAGATTGGCTTCCGGGTGCGAAAAGTCACCATTGCCACCGGCATCATAACCACTATTGCAGGAAACGGGTCTTCAAACTATAATGGTGATAACATTCCTGCAAGAACGGCTGGTATAAACCAACCCAGCACTGTTTGTTTGGATACCGCCGGAAATTTATATATTGGGGATTGGGGTAATTACCGGTTACGTAAAGTAACATATGCTACCGCACCTGCACCCTCATCGGCGAGAATGGCCACCAATAACCCGGTTACAACAATTATTGCAGATATAAAAACAAAAATGTATCCTAACCCCGCACATGAAAGCGTGTCTGTTTATGTAAACGGAAACGGAAAAACAACTATAACGCTTACAGACATGTGGGGAAAGACAATAGCGACTCAACAAAAAGACATAAATGGGGCATTCACTACTACCTTCGCACTGCACCAATTACCGACAGGCATTTACTTTGTAACAGTGTTTGCTAACAAGGCTAAGGAAGTGCATAAGCTGGTGGTACAATAATTAGCTAATGTGATAATATGCTAATGTGCTAATGGAAAAAGGCAACGAGGCATAAAGACAACAAGGCAACGAGTAAATCGTCAAACTGTATTTGCTTTCTGCTTTTGGCTTTTGGCTTGCAGCTGTATTCATTAGCACATTAGCAAATTAGCTAATCAGCACATTAACATTAGATACTAAAGCCACCATCGATGGTCAAAGCAGCGCCTGTCATGAACCGGCTTTCTTCACTGGCCAGGTAGGCTACCAATTCCGCTATATCAGCTGGTTTGCCATACTGCGGAATGGCCATGGCATTACGCAACATATCGGCATGTGGGGCATTTGCCGGGTTCATATCGGTATCTACCGGTCCGGGTTGAACCAGATTGACTGTTATCCCGTTTGCTCCCAGGTCACGTGCCAGTCCTTTTGTTAAACCAACCAGGGCCGATTTGCTCATCGCATATAAACTTCCGGTAGGAAACGTTACCCGATCAGCCATATTACTACCAATGGTAATAATGCGTCCGCCGCTTTGCATATACTGCGCTGCTTTTTGTGAAGCCAGGAAAACAGCACGTACATTCACTGCCATGGTGCTGTCAAAATCCTGCAACGTATAATCTGCTAATGGTTTGGCAATATAGATACCTGCGTTATTGACCAATATATCAATACGACCGAACACCTCAACTGCCTTTTCAATGGCACTGGCAATGGCATTAGGTGAAGCATTGTCAACCTGTATGGCCAATGCCTGTTGTCCGGCCTTTTTAATGTCGCCTGTTACCTGTTGTGCCTGACTGGCGGCACTCACATACGTGATCACCACATCGGCGCCTTCTGCAGCCATACGTTTAGCAATACCTGCTCCAATGCCACGGCTTCCGCCGGTAATAAATACAACCTTGTTTTTAAACCTTTTCATAGTATCTTTTTTATTGCTTGCAAAACTATTGGCTACATAGTACATTTGCCGGTACATATAAAGTTGTTAGGTACTATCAAAAATGTAAGTAATGCGAAAAGAGAATTCCACCAATACCATCAATAAAGAACGAATAGAGAGAAACTGCGGCATGTCGTATACGCTTACTGCCATTGGGGGAAGATGGAAACCTGCCATTCTATGGAGATTGTGGCATGGTAAAATGCGGTACAGTACATTACGCGATTCCATTCCCGAGGTAACAGAACGGATGCTGGTGCTGCAATTGCGTGAAATGGAAAAGGACGGCCTGATTAAACGGATCGTGTATGCCGAAGTGCCACCCCGGGTAGAATACGAATTAACCGCCAAAGGCGTGTCCCTGAAACCGATCCTGAAAAGCCTGTCGGAATGGGGAGAGGAAAACAGAATTGGATAATTTGATAATATGATGATGTGATAATGGAATACAGCTTCGCGCTGCTAGCTTTCCGAATACCATCGTGAACTCCAAAGTGGAGGCATTATCACATTATCGAATTATCACATTATTTTTTGTACTATTGTTGCAAATTTATCTACTTTTGTAACTGATGACAGGTAACCGCTTCATAACAAAGCTCACCACCCTGGTACTCATACTGGTTTTTAGCCAGAAGATGGGCATGAGCTTGTATCTGCATAACTGGTTACATGCTGCCACACAACACACTACGTCATCAAAACCTATTTCAAGCCAGGAAATACAATTTGCGTGCGGTTGTATCAATGATTTCAATCTGCCGTTTACTGAAACAACGGTTCCTGAAATTCAGGTTCCGGTTATTACAGTAAACAAGCCACACGCCGCACCTGTTTTTTCCATCCCGGCTATTTACAAATATTATCATTCCCTTCGCG
>DASUVL010000864.1:0-4480 GCA_036379015.1 Niastella sp. | reverse complement strand
ACAATTCCTGAGGTTCTTTTAAAAAATCTCTGATGACAAGTCCTTTCATTAATCTTTTTGTTTGTTGTACGTATATAAGCACCATCCACCGGCCAAACAAATGCATCAGCCTACAGTGCTGTCTGGTTTTTATTTATTATTTAACATTTAAATATGAATCTCGAAGTGGCAACTATGGTTCCAAAATAAGCTCCTTCTCCACATGAATTTTCGCTCGCGGCAGCGTCATTATAATCGTGCATACAGCGGCCTATACTGTACCGGTCGACCGATGCAAACTGGTCCATGTTAGCCGGAGCAAACTGTACCACTACAAAAAAAATAAGGGTTTGAAAAAAGTATTAAAGTTTCACCCACCTTCATTTTTTAGAAGTATGCCCGGCAGTTGATGTACCAACTATACGGTCAGCCACCCATGCCAATTCGGCGCAAACTGTACCATCTAAGTGTTCGTACAATTGTTAACTCCCGTTGCTTTGCGGTTCCTTTTAACCCCGAACCGATTGCAATGGCCAACACTTTAAAAACAATGCAAGTTGTACGAACCATCAATTCAACTAATGCAACGCGGCACATCTGAGCGAAGCATTGCCGCGGAATTGAACATCTCAAGAACTACTGTTCGCAATTATGTAACCCGCTGCCGCAGCAGCGGATATTCATTAGCAGATCTTTTCGCCCTTGATGTACTACACTCAGCGAACTGATCTACCCCACTCCTTCGCCCTCTAATGCAGAACCAGATGCAGATCCCCGCCGTAGTGCATTCGACGCAATGCGTGATTACTTTCACCAAAGAGCTTAAACGAACCGGTGTTACCAAACAATTGCAGTGGGAGGAGTATCGTAAACTCCATCCTAATGGTTATGGTAAGTCACAGTTCGATGAACTTCTCAAACGACATGAATACACCAGGCAGGTCTCAATGCGTTATGAATACAAGCCGGCAGAACACATTATGATCGACTTCGCCGGTGATAAACTCTACTATACCGATCGCAATACAGGCGAGGTCATCGGCTGCCAGGTGCTGGTATGTGTACTGCCCTTCAGCGGGTACAGCTTTGTTATAGCCCTGCTTGCTAAATGCAACGCTGCCGCAATTGGTGTGAAGGGGCTTAACGCCTGGCTGGCATTTTTTGGCGGGGCGTCTTACTTCAAAAAGCATTGTTCTACCACGCTGACCGAACACATGCATGATGCCCATAAAAGCTATAGGGAGCAAATGAGTTGGGATAAAGGCTACTTTCTGCGGCAGGCCGAAAAGATCGGCCGGCTACCCGTAGCTATATAGAACGCATTCTTACTAGCAAGGTCGTTACGGAGCAATCCTATAACAGCAGCCTCGCTATCTTACGGTTATCAAAGAGCTATCCTACCACCCGTGCGAACCGATATTTATCATCAACGTCGAGAACGTCCTGATCACCGGCACAACAGGCTGCGTAAAATCCTCCCTGGCCTGTGCCCTTGGCCGTATGGCTTGCATGAACGGGTATAAAGCATTATTGTATCGGACAGCGATAAACTGTACCAGATGTTAATTAAACTACCTCATTATGATCCCTAGTAGCCAAGGTTTTGTACGAGATTGGGGGCCTTATCTAAATCAGACTGTGGTAAAGGATAAAATGCCTGGTAAAGTTGCCAAGGTGCTCCATTTGCTTTCAAAGGTGTAACCAAGCTCATGACAGCATTTATATTCCCAGTTCTTTTCAGATCCAGCCAACGATGTCCGGATTCACAAAACAATTCCACCTGTTTTTCTTTTAGAATTGCAGCGAGCAGTGATGTTTTATCAGTGGGAGTTATCCCTGGCAAGCCAGCTCTTGCTCTTGTTGTATTTAAATCGGATTGGGCTTCCGGGATTTTCCCCAAATGGGCTCTTGCTTCTGCCCTTATTAAATACTGTTCACCCAAACGAAGCATCATCAAAAACTCCTTCATTTTGGCAGTTCCGGTACTGGCATTAATAGTAGTATCTCTTACATTGAGTTTGTATTTATTTACATAGGATACAGTGTCTTGGGTAGTAGCATTAACCTTGTAAATAGTGGTATCCACCCAATTACCATATTTGGCCCTGTTATCACCTGCTTCAAAACTTTTTAGAATCTGACGACTTAAATAAACAGGCTGTGATCCGTTGTTAGGTCCGGTTTGAGGAATGATAAAATTTATCGCCTCCTGTGTATTAAAAAACAGGGTAGTTGGCTGCAGTTGCCAGATCGCCTCTTTGTTACCCAAACTTGCTTTTAAAAAAGCATTATTCAGTGAGCTCAGATTAAATAACGCGGTATTTGAAATCACTTCCGTTGCTTCCTCTTCGGCCTTTGCCCATTCACCAGTATATAAATAAACCCTTGCCAAAAATGCTTCGGCCGCAAATTTTGTTGGCCTTACTCTTTCCACAGATGTTTTTAATAAAGTTGCATCTAGGAAATTTGAGCTTAAAAGTTCTTTTGCATCATTCAAATCGTTTATGATTTGCTCATAAACCTGTTCCAGTGGAGCACGACCAAGCAGGGCGTTTATTTTAGGATCTGTTGTTAACGCCAGAGGTACATCACCAAATAAGTTTATCAGATAGAAATAAAAAAAAGCTCGCATAAATTTAGCCTCGCCCAATAATTGTTGTTTTACAGCAGGTGTTAAAGCATTGGCTTCTGTTGAAGTTAGGCCCTCAATAACAGCGTTTGACTTTAGTAGGTAGTTATATAAAGGACTCCAATGTTCCGTACCTGACATAGATGCACCAAAGGGTGTCAGGGAATTTTGGTAATATGATTGAAGAACTGCGACACTACCACTATACGCAATCAACTCGTCTGCGCCCAAACCAGCTAACAGGTGAATACTCTTGGTTCCGGTAAAAGGCCCGGCACTGCTGTTCATACTTGTATACATGCCGGTTAAAACGGCAATTGCCGTAGCATCGGAGCTATATACATTGTTATCAGCAATTTGATAAGATGGAGGCGCAATATTTACCAGTTTCCTACAGGAGAATATGCAGAACGCAAAAATCATAATGATTAAGACAACAGACAACGTCAGAATATTTTTTTGAATTAGTCGATTCATGACTGAAATATATTAACATTTAAGAAGACAGTATTATATAAATCGATCAAGCTATTAAAAATCAATCTGGGTCCCAACCGTCCACATCTGTAACGGAGGCAAAGAATTTACACTTTGAGATTCAGGATCAAGGCCACTAAATTTTGAAATTGTAGCGAGGTTTTGCCCCTGAAAATACACACGGGCGTTTTGAAGAGATATTGGGGATAACCAATTCGATGGCAATTGCCAACTCAACGAAATATTTTTCAATCTGATATACGATGCATCGTAACTATACAAAACGTCACTAAATATTGGAAAAACTGAAATGCTCTTAGTAGTATAAAGGGTAACCGTTGCGATATCCCCAGGCTTTTGCCATCGATCGAGTACAGTAACAGGTTGGTTGCCGACCCCATTAGAAAACTGGCCGGGATTAAGGCTTTCATTATAATAGTACATTTGACGAGATCCTTTTTGTCGTACAAACTGGAAAAGAAAATCCAACTGAAAACCTTTATAACTTAAAGTATTTTGAAGTCCACCGTAGAAATTAGAAAATGTACTTAAGAATACATTTTTAACTGCGCCAGGCCCAATGGTAGAGTTACCGATGCTGTCGATTAACAAATATTTACCAGTAGCAATATCAACACCCCCGTAAGGATAAACAACAAGCGTTCCCAACGGTTGGCCAACAATAACACCATTGATAGGATTAGTATAGGGTGTTAATTCAATATTTGGAAAATTCACCAGTTTATTGCGCGGTATGGTTAAATTGACGCTAGTAGTCCATTTGACCCGACTGTTTTTAATATTTGTTGTATTTAAGGTAAATTCCCAGCTAGTATTTTGTATTGTTGCCGGAAGGTTTTGTGTAATGCCGTTTCTCCCAGTAATAGAGGGTAGCTGATAAGAGGCCAACTGGTTTGAGGACCGGTTTCTGGCATAAGTAACGTTTATTACAATACGGTCATTGATAAATCCAAGATCCATTCCTCCCTGCCACTTCCTTGTTTCCTCCCATTGAAGGTACGGATTTGAAAGACTAAACAAAGCCAGTCCAGCAGCATTCTGATAAGGAATTGGGCCATTTGAGTTCGCGTATAAACCAAGGTAGCTATATTCTCCAATCCCGTCGTTACCGGTGGTTCCATAACTACCGCGAATCTTACCAAAACTAATAAACGCAAAACTGTTTTTTATCCAACTTTCCTTCGTAAATATCCAACCTATACCTACTCCCCAAAAATTATGAAATTTATTAGCATCCCCGAAGCGGCTGCTTCCATCCCGGCGAGCTGTAAGGTTTAGTATATACTTTTCGTTCCCAATGTAATTCAGGCGGCCATATAACGCGTTGTATTTGTATGCTGAGGTAGTTGCTTGATTTACCGTTACAGTTTTTGC
>DASUVL010000863.1:0-2594 GCA_036379015.1 Niastella sp. | reverse complement strand
AATGTATTCCTCTTTTGCCAATTCCAGCCAGCATTGTTGACAGGTATACAAATGATCCTTTTTGTGTAGCAAACAATAAATTGCTGCCTGTAAAGTAAGCCTCCGTCTAACTACACCTTTTATTGCGTAATTATTTTTTGTATCGATGCGGAAGCAGTTGCTGCACTCTATTAACCGGATGGTCGGCTATGCAATGTAGTACGTCTTTGAGCCAGTTGTAAGGTTCGATGTGGTGCATCTTACAGGTGCCGAGTAAAGAATAGAGCATGCCGCTTCTTTTAGCCGCTTCGTGAGAACCGGCAAATAAATAATTCTTTCTGCCCAGAGCCACCGGGCGGATGCTGTTCTCCACAGGGTTGTTATCGATGTTCAGTTTGCCATCATTCACGTAGGCAGATAATCGTTCCCATCGCTGCAAGCTGTATGCAATGGCTTTACCGATGGCACTTTGAGGTAATACCTGTACATATTGTTGTTGCAACCACAGGCCCAGGTCCCTGAGAATGCCAGCGGCTTTCAGCCCGCGAACTTCTTTTTTCTCCGCAAAATTGAGCTGCCGCTCTTTGCAGATGCGTTCAATGGTATACAGCTTTTGTATCTCCTGCAAAGCATGCGAAGCACGCGCTTCATCATTTTCCAATGCATCGCTGAACATCCGCCTGGCATGAGCCATGCAATGGATCAGGGTGATGTCCTGCTTTTTTGCAAATACATCATAGGCCACATACCCATCGGTCTGCAGGTAGCCTTTAAAGCCCTGAAGTATTTGCTGTGGTCCTTCGCGGCTTCTGCCTTCCCGGTAATCAAACAGAACCATTTTATCGATGCTGTCCTGGTACACCCAATAATAACCCCGGTGCGTCTCGCCTTTCTTATCCTTATCCATTACTTTGATCGGTGTCTCATCGGCGTGCAGGTAATTACTTTGCAGCACCTCCGCTTTGAGTGCTTCAAACAAAGGAGTAATCAATGTGCAGGTACCGCTCACCCAATCGGTGAGGGTGGAATAAGCCAGTTTTACACCGGCTCTTTCAAAACGTTGCATCTGCCGATGCAATGGGAGGTGATCGATATACTTGTCGATGATGACCTGTGCGAGCAGTCCTTCACCAGCCATGGCCTTTTCAATAGGTCTTGAAGGCAACTGGCCGATCTTCACGCCGCTATTATCAGGCTTTGCATATTTAGGGCGCCTGTATTGTTTTACATACAGTTCACCGGGCTGGTATTCCAATACTTCCGTGATCTCTTCGCCGATCTTTTTGCACCCGGCCGTATCATCTGTTGGCTCAATAAGTATTTCTTCGCGACGAAGACTCTCCGGCAGCTTCATGCGGCCAGGATGTGGCAACGGTTTTGTATCAACGACCACCGTGCGACGGCTATAGCTGATCTGTTGGGTAGCAGTGACAGTACCGGCAGCAACGGCTTCTGTGGACATGTCGAGGGAAAGTTGAGGATGCCTGGGGTCTGCCGGTATAAAACGCTCCTGCCGGGAGCCGAAGATCATTTTTTGCAACTGCGCAAGCTGTTGGGTCAACTGAAGCACCTGCAACTGCAGGCTCGCATTGAGCGATTGACTTTGTTCGTACAGTGCTTTATAGTCTATACCCGCTGACATGGTTGCAAAGATGTTATATACACAGCCATGCCAATAATTTTATTTTCAACGGGTAACTGCGGGTTGTTGATATCTTTTCCGATACCGGATCGTTTGCAGGGATATTCCCTGTAATATAAAATGCAACTGGTCAATGCTCAGTTGCAGGCTCTTTGCATCCAGGTCAAAGGCAGGCACTTCAAATGCACCCTTTTCCAGTCGGCGATAAAAAATAGTGAACCCGCCCTGTTCATATACCAATAACTTCAGGTGGGTGCGCGGCTTGTTGATAAAAATAAAAGCATCGCCCTGTGTCACCACTCTTCCCAGTTCATTGGTAATAATACCGCAAAGCTGGTTGAACCCCTTGCGCATATCAGTTTCTTTACGGTACAGATGATAGCTGCGCTGGTCTGACAAATGTATCAGGTTGCTCATCGCAGCAGCTCTTTTAAAAACATCGCACTCACAGGCTGATAAATCCTGATTCCCTCAAATTCGGCGAACAATCGTGGCAAACTGGATGGCGAACCCTCAACAATATCGAGAGTGGTGAAATTAGGAGATTTTGGCTTGCTCACCACTTTGCTTTTGTAACGGGTCTTCCATTTGTAAAAAACAGCGGGATGAATATTATGCTCCATGCAAAAATCTTTCACGCTTACATTGCTTGCTGAATGTAATTTTAACAGCTCCCGGATTTGCTGCTTGTTTCTCCTATGACGAACCTGAATTGCTTGCGAATGATCCATACAAAAAAATTGAGTCACGGCAAATCTATCAACTCAGGCTGTTCAAATCAAGGTGTAATTGGTCGGAGGCTTACGCTAAATTAACAGAGATTAATAACTCATTAGGTGAAAAATTACAATCTCAAAAAACAGAAATTGAAGAGTTAAAAAAGCAATTCAATATAGAGTTTGAAAACATGGCCAACAAAATCTTGGAAGAAAAAACTGAAAAATTCACAAAGATTAATCAAGATAATTTAAAT
>DASUVL010000862.1:0-10067 GCA_036379015.1 Niastella sp. | reverse complement strand
CGAAACCTTCTTCGTATAATTTTTGGCTAAAAACGTCCTTGATCCCTGGCATTTTCAAGCTTTCAGAGGCATCAAAAGATTTAAGTTTCATCCCGAAAGCAGGAGGGTGTTCAATCATGGCGATCAGCATCCCTTCCTGTTTATAATCCAGTCCAAAAAGAGGTTTACCAGATATGATCTTCAAACCCTCTACATTTTTCTTTGAGATACGCACTACATTAAAGTTCTTTACCTCTTTTAGCGTAACTCCTTTTGGAATGGGAATGCCTGACGCTTTTGATGCAAAGTCGCCATACGTTGCTGATTTACCGCTTTTTTCATGATAAAGCATCGCTGCTTTAGTGGTCACTTCTTCCACAGGTACATTCCAGGTTTGGGCTGCGGCCTGCATCAACATATTGCGTGCTGCCGCCCCTGCTTCACGCAGTGGTTTCCAATACATCCTCACTGAATTACTTCCGCCGGTAAATTGCGGCCCTAATTTTACAGGGTCGTGCGGCCCCATTTCCACCACTACTTTTTGCCAGTCTGCGTCCAACTCTTCGGCTATGATCATAGGTAGTGAAGTCATCACATTTTGTCCAAATTCCGGGTTGGGGTTAAGGATCTTTATGATATTATCCGGGGTAATTTTTATATACCCGGTTAATTCATTCCATGGCGCCGGCAAATCTTTTGGAGTATCTGCAAATCCTGCTTCGGCGAGCCAGGTAAAACTGATCATAAGACCGCCACCTGCGAGCAATGAAGATCTTAAAAAGGAACGTCTGTTGTAGGTAGGCTTTAATTGTTCCATCTTTAATGGTTATTGTTTTAAACAAAATATTTTCACTGCAAAATCCCGGCCATTGGTTACAGTGGATCATTGGGTTCACTTACAAGACCAAGTTCTTTACAATTTCCCGGGTCGTTGGTATCTATATTACGGATTTACCTACCAATATTCCTGATTATGGGTTTTTGCATGACTAAGCCATTGGTAAAGCAGTGAAAAAGTCTTAATAATAAAGCCTTTAGGGTGTTTTTTAGTAATATGATGTGACTGTTATGGTGCATCACTGATCACCTTAATTTTTTGCAACCATTGCTTCACTTTCGTTGCTGCGCAACTCTGGCTTTTAGAGATATGTTTCGCTTGTTGGTTATATCCTCGGCTTTGAGATCAACACTATCGTTGTCGAAAACGAAGGTAAATCTGTACAGGTTGATGTTGGAGAGGCTATTATATTCAACAAGAAGTTTGTCCTTTTTCCAGGAACTCCTAAGCGCAACGGGTAAACCAAACAGATGTTCACGGGAAATTACATATCGGTTACCCATTCCCATCGCCAGTTTTTGTTTACCGCCATCTTCCATGTCAAGGATAAGATAGTAATCCTTACTGCCCTTTTCGAACCGGAAAGCAGTTATTTCGAGGTCATTGTTTTCGAGCTGGAAGGTTTTATTGAGCATGCCAGCTGAAAAATTGTTTTCCTGGCTACTACCCGTGTCAGGCAACCGGATCTGTTTTACCCGCTGCCGTAATTCAGCATAACGGTTCTCACCCGGTTGGTAAGCCGCAATGGCATTCACCACCAGGTTGTCCATTTCGCCGGCATCAAATCCGCCGCCTGTGGTCACGATGATCACGTTTTTGTCCTTCAGTACGAACATTCGCTGCCCGCCTCTTCCTATAGCCTGTATTTCATCCGGGTTCTCGCTGTCGAGCCACCAGCCATAACCATAGGATTCTGTGCCGCGTGTATAATACAAGGGTTGGATCTTTTGTATCCATCTCGCTGAAACAACTTGTTTCCCGTTCCATTTTCCTTCCTGCAATAACAAAGAGCCAATCTTAGCCATATCATAAGGAAGCATATAAAGATCGCCCCAGCCATGATTGACGCCTTTTTTGTTTTCATCCCAGTATGTTGTACCGAACTGCAGAACATCGAACAGGTATTTCCTGGCGAAATCGTGGCACTTCATTTTCGTCGCCCTTTGCAATATCTCTGCGAGCAAGTAGAAATTACCGCTGCAGTAAGAGAATTTTTCACCTGGTTTTGATGAGAAAGGAAGATCAAGCATAAACCCAACCCAGTCAGCCTGGTCCTGCATCTGCTCCAGTTCTTTTTCTCTATTGGCCGAACTGCATTGGAAACCCGATGCCATATTCACCAGGTCTTTTATGGTCAGGATTATAAGCGCGCTGTTTTTTATGGTATGCCCTGGAAAATAATTCATTACCGTATCCTGTTCACTCCTGATAAACCCTTTGTCAATGGCAATTCCGATCAGGAGCGACATAACACTTTTGGTAACCGACGCTATATCATGTGCATACTGTTGCCGGTAAGGATAGAAAGCGGCATCGAGCACCACATGGTTGTTCCTGATGATCAAAAGGCTATGGATATTTGTGCCGGCCTGTTGTAACTCCCTGATACCATTTGAGAGTGTCAGCGAGTTCATCCCCTGTGCTTCAGGTTCAGCTATTTTCCAGGGAATTTTCTGACCATAACAATTAAAAACAATATTAAGAAGGACTAAAAGCAAGTACTTTTTCATTGTTGTGAATTGTTTTTTAAGATACAGCAAAAATACTAACGTTTGAAAGGGACTCTATGCTATGTTGGATTGAGGGATTTAGACGAGCCTGAAAGCAAATATATCATACAGCATAATATTACAACAATTACAGATTGTCAATTTGAATACGTTCGATCAAATTAAACGCTGAACAACTGGGCAGAAGGCGCTTTTGTAATTTGGTAGTCGGCAATTTGCCGTTGGTGGATAATTCCGGTTAAATTGATCTTTAGCTCTTAATTTTATAGTATAACTCTTCTTTACATACGAATCTGTTCTCTATCATTCTTCCATAATATAAACCAGCACCGGCAATAAAGGAAAAAAGTAATCTGTTAAAAATTGCACCTCCTGTAAAAAATTGTATGCCCTGAAACGGGCAGCAGCAGGCTATGCTTACTTATTCACGATTAAATTTTATCTTTTATGAAAAAGAACATTACATCATTCCTTTTATTTTCGGGTTTTATTTTGCTGGCATGCATAAGTGCCAATGCCCAAAATGACATCAAATTTATTAGCCGGGATACCGCAAAAAACGGATCTCTCCGGTTTGCACGTATAGATAGCCGTGCAACGCCATTCAACATGCCTGGCCGCATGCCATTTTTAAAAAAGTTACTGTCATTGAAACAAACTGATGAACTGAGACAAACCCATTCAACCAGTGATGATTTGAAGATGACCCATATAAAATTTCAACAATTTTTTAAAGGGGTTAAAATAGACAGAGGTGAATATGTTATACATGCAAAAAATGATATTATTGAATCGGTAAACGGCAATTTTGAAAGTATTGACCCCGGTTTTTCTGTTGTTCCCGCATTTACCAGGGAACAGGCAGTGAGCTATGCCCTTCAAAATATTCACGCAAAAAAATATAAATGGGAATTGCCGGAATCCGAAAAGATGATTAAAACTATTTTAAAAGATCCTGCCGCTACCTATTATCCCCAGCCGGAATTAACAATTTTAAAATTAGACAATGAAAAGCCAGCGCACTATGTACTGGCTTACCGGTTTTTGGTAGCCGCAGCAGAACCGGCCAGTGACGATGAAGTATTTGTAGATGCGCATACCGGCAAAATGCTGCTACGCCTGCCCCTGGCTTGCCATATTACAGGCGATACCCGTTATTCCGGCACTCAACCCATTACAGGGCAACAGCAACCCAACGGCTCATTTATTTTACGCGACGCCACCAGAGGCGGAGGAATTTATACGAGAAATTTAAATAATACAGAACTGGATCCTGGGCATGTTTTCGCAGCAACTGATTTTGTTGACAATAATGATGTCTGGAGTGCCGCAGAGTTTGATAATAATAACCTCGACAATGCCGCATTAGACGCACAATGGGGTGTTTCGCGTGCCTATGACTATTTCAATACTGTTCATGGAAGGAATAGTTACGATGGAGCCGGTGCACCCATAAACCTGTTTGTACACGCTTTATTGGGTGGTGACCGGGATAATGCCGGTTGGAATTCCGCACTGCGCATGTTGGGTTTTGGAGATGGTCAAACGGTTTTTAACCCCGTGGTAGGCCTGGATATTTGTGCGCACGAGTTTGCGCATGGCGTTTTCCAATTTACCGCATTGTCGGGTATGACTGCAAATTCAAGAGGAGAAAATGCCGCGATAAATGAAGGTTTCAGCGATATTTGGGGCGCCTGTTTAGACACCTGGGCAGCCTCGGCAGATGCTCGCAAAAACCCCTGGTTAATAGGTGAACAAGTTATGCGCAATGGGGCCATCGCCTTGCGCTCATTACGCGACCCTTATGAATTGGGCGGCGCCAGTACCTACGGAGGCGTCAACTGGACCTACCTGGGTGCAAACGACCCCGTTACCCGGGCAACGTATAATGATGCAGGCGTTATCGGATACTGGTTTTACCTATTGTGCCGTGGCGGGAGCAGAACGAATGATTTTGGTAGTCCTTTTGCTGTCAATGGCATTGGCATCAACAGTGGGGAAAGGATCATATATCGAACGCTGGCGCAATCATACCTCACCTCGGCTTCGGGTTTCGCCGATACGCGCAACGCCACTATCAACGCCGCTACTGATCTGTTCGGCGCCTGCTCAAATGAAGTAAAACAAGTGATGAATGCCTGGTATGCTGTTGGCATAGGATTGCCCAGTGAAAGCAGTGCATTTTTACAGGGCCCTTCGGTAATTTGTGTTAACTATTTAAGTCCAGGCGACTTCAGCGTAACACCGGTTGCCAACGCCACCAACTATAACTGGCAAGTTACTCCCAACCCCGGCGCAACGATTATTGGCAACGGATCTACCAGTACTATTGTAACGGCGTATCTTCCCGGATCTTATTACCTCAGTGTTGCTGTAACTACCAATTGCGGTACAAACTGGGCTTTTGGCAGTCTATCTTTTTATGCCCAGGACAACGTGCCAGGCTCGAACTGCGACGGCGGCGGATTTCCCCCTCTGACCTCTTCCCTTGTAGTAAGTCCTAACCCCGCAAGAGATCAGATAACCATAACCAGTAAGGGCATACCTGGATCTATAATGTTATCCGGAGCCAGAAAATCAATTTCCGGGTCATTTAAACCCGACAACGTATCCGAGATCATGATCATTGACATGCTGGGGGTTACACGAATTGCTCAAAAGGTACAGGGCAATACCTTCCCCATTTCAATTAATACCAGTTCTTTACGAAACGGCACTTACATCGTTCGAATTATAGGTAACGGAAAACCTGTTGATAAAAAAATAGTCATTATACGTTAATCCCGCTTTTATATAAGAGGCCGTCTCCAATTAGGACTTACAATGATTCAATTTTACTTATGCTATGAGGGATTATTTCAACGGAAAATTGATTAATGTCAAAATAAATATTGTTTGAGGAACTCTTTCCATAAGGTAAATTGATTTTTTGTAATTTACGTCCATAGGATAAGGTTTAATGGTTAATGGTATTTGATTAGTGCAGCCTCCCCTTGGGGAGGCTTTTTATTTTAAAGGTTAGTATTATTGTCTATTAATTAATATCATGTATGTTCTTGTTGATATAAATCAAGTTGTATAAAGAAGACATAAAACAAGACATTTTCTTCGTATATTAGAATTAGTAAGGTAGGTGAGTTATTTCCGTCCAGGAGTTGGTAAACCATACTACTTAAAAGTTAAGATAAATCCGATCTGTATAAGCCGATCGGATTTATCTTTTTATGCCATCTGACTTTTCCGGTAGTTCTGACATTTAGTTTTTAGTACTTATTCCATAAATCATTCTATGGTCTTTTTTAAGCATCCCAAAATTATACTTCATGTTGATGATGATCCAGACGATTGCTTTCTTGTGGATCAATCTTTAAGATCTATTGATCCGTCTATAATTTTGAACCAGGCCCAAAATGGAAAAAAAGCCCTGAATTTTTTAACACAGGCAAAAATTTCAGGTGATTTTCCCTGTCTGATAATTCTGGATATGAACATGCCTGTGATGAATGGGATTGATGTATATAAAGAGATTCGGAAAGACCCGGCTTTATCAGAAATACCAATTGTAATATTTACGACTTCTATTGATGATAGAGAAGTGGATTATTGTAAAAATGAAAATATCACACTGATTACAAAGCCAGACAGCTTTAATGAATACATAGAGCGTATTAAGAAGATTTTAGCCTATTCTCATCACGAACCTTAAACAAGATCTGCAGTATTACGGGTCTTACTTTTCTCCCTTTAATTAGACTCACCTTCCTATCTGGGAACAATAGCAGGTTTATAGTATTCATTAGTGAAGGTATCAGAACAAATCAAAAGCCCCAGTGTTTTGCACCAGGGCTTTCTGGTTCTAATTCAAATAGACTGTTATGAACCAATTCAGGTTAGTTGTACTTTTTTACTTTACAGTTTTACAATTTACAATTAATAACCTCCACCACCATTGCCAGTAGTGCCACCATTATCACCCATCTCATTTTTGCCCTTCGCAGCAACAAGCTTGTATACTTTGCCTGTAGTTCCCTGAGGGCCTAACATGGATGAAACGGCAAGATATATTTCACCTTCATTGTCCTGGCCAAACCCCCTCAAATAGTAACCTACATCATCAGGATGACTTTTCAGTGAAATTTCTTCATAAGGCCATGAACTTCCTGCCGGTGTTGCACTAAAAAGTTCTCCGTTTGGTGTGGTAGGCGTTTGCGAAAAAGTTCCAAAAATATATTTGCCCTGCCAGCCTCTAAGCTCATGTCCACGATAAACATGACCGCCTATGACTGTAGTTGCCTTTCCGCCTGCCGGATTTAGCCAGTTGTTGAGTTCTATCACCGGATCGATCAATGGATTTCCCATATTATCTACTGATGGACAGGATGGTAATACTTTCGAACTATCGGCTGTGCTGAAGCAATGCCTTCCTTCTTTTACATTCCATCCATAATTGCCGCCTTTTCGTACCACACTTACTTCTTCCCATAAATTCTGACCGGCATCACCTGCTATTAACCAGTTCGATCCACCCATGTCAAATGACATGCGGTAGGGATTACGAAAACCAAATGCATAGATCTCATCCCTGCCTGGTTTGTTTACAAACGGGTTATCGGCTGGTATGCCGTAAGGGCTTCCTGAGTTTACATCAATGCGTAAAATATTACCCAGTAAATTTGATTCAATATCCTGCCCATTGCCTCCGGCATTGACGGTATACCAGTCTTCCACATGTCCCGGCGCAACATCGTTTGCACGACCGCCATCGCCTATGGATATATATAGATAACCATCCGGTCCAAAAGCCAGCGTTCCGCCATTGTGATTGAATTGGGGATCGTCCCATTCGAGGAGCACTTTTTCGGTACTCAGGTTTGTTACCGGAGCTTCTGATGATACGTTGAACTCTGAAATACGGCTGAGGTTATTCCATAAAACGCCAGGGGCTGGCCCACCTGCTCGTGGCGGTAACTGATAATAGACGAAAAAACGACCATTGATCTTAAAATCACGATGAAATGCAAGACCTAATAAACCACGTTCATCAAATGCGGGATTTAATGTTACCAGTTTGCTGGTGAGATCAATAAGCGGGGTGGGGCGCTTATTCCAATCTTTATCAATGACCCACACTTTTCCGATCTGATCAATTACATAAAGGCGTTGGCTACCGGGTGCAGCTACAACCTGGATAGGCGATACAAAACCATCGGCTACCAGTTTTATATCAACAGCTTTCGTTTTGGGTAAGTCAAACTTTTTACAGCTCTTTAATAGGGTAAGCAATAGTATGATTAGTATGCTCAACAAAACTATTGCAGCCATTCTGGTAAACACAGGAATAGATCTGCTCGCAAGATTAGGTAGGTTGATCCTCATAACAATCAATTTAAATGGTTAAAAATGCGTAATCACAACACTCCATAGAGGCATTACAACGCTTCCGGATGCTGGCATTCATGCGGGATATTGCTTACACAATCTCAAAGGGGGTATAGAAAAGCTTAAATCGAGGTGGGTAATCCTCCATGCTTTATTTGCTTCATGGGGAACATTAGTAAGAAAATAAAATAGTAATGTAATAATAAGGAGGGTATCAGAAGCTTTACGTCCATTTACATGCAAAGGTTGTTCCCGTAGAGTGATTTAGAACGTGTAATTTGTTGTTTTAATAAAATGTTGATTGACGTCAAAATAAATATTGTTTGAAGAAAACATTCGCATTTATAAATCGATTGTAACCCTTATTACTTTCCTGGATTGCAGGGAAATACTAAATGAATAAATGGAAAATGTTACCGAGGAGTAAAAGACAACTGCAAATTCTTCAAGTATTTGAAACGTAAAGTGTAGGTATTGGCTGCCCTGACGCTACATTATTCAAATCTTTTAATTGGTTTAACTTTTTTATATCCAAAAAGATTTTTTTTAACTCGTCATGTGTGGCGCCACTTTTAATTGCCTGTAGATATTCTGTTTTTTTAATTGTAAGCAGATCTTCTATAGACTTTATATCCGGGTTTTTAGGTAATCTATCCATAAAAAAGTATTAAGGTTTATATGGAAAGCATCAAACAGCTAAAGTTTAACGGATATTAAGATAAGAAAATAATATGTAAGATTTTGGCCTTTTTCATTATCTCTTGGCTTTTCCAGAAACCTCAAGCCGGAAGTGCTAATGTAAGATATCGGTCAGTTAGCGCTACGAAGTAATGATGGTGAGCTTTCAGCGTTATTTATTTGCCGCCTGTTTTCTAATACGACTGAGCGTCTCCCTTGTGATGCCCAAAAATGAGGCAATCATATACAAGGGAATTCGATTATAAAGCGTTGGATATTTGTTCACAAAATTATCATATCTAACTTCTGCCGGTTCGCTAATATTGCTGAAGATCCTGTTCTGATTTGCTTCAAAGTTTTTCGCGGTCAGGCTATCGATCATACGTTTGAAGTTGGGAATAGTCGCAAGAAGATGATCCCATGTTTCCCTGGAAAACCAGATCAACTCACTGTTCTCAAGCGCTTCGATATAACAATTACTGGGCTCGCCAGACATGAAACTGGTAAAATCAGATATCCACCAATTTTCTATAGCAAATTTCATGGTATATTCCTGCCCTTCTTCTCCTTTGCGGAATAAACGGAAACATCCATTGGCAACAAAGCCAATAAAATTACTAACTTTCCCTTCTTCAAGCAGATAGTGATTCTTTCGAACTTTTTTTGACACCGCGACTTGCCTAATCAGTTCCAGTTCGATTTGAGTGAGCTCCCCCTTTTCAACCAGGTATTGTGCGAAAAATTCAAACATGTTAGACAGCTTTTAACAAATCTATTCAAAAGTCTTCAAACTGTCCATTTATGACGCAAACCATAAAAAACAGGCGGCAGATCATTGCCGCCCGCTGGGGTACTACTTCATTAAACTTAAATTGGTCAGGCCGCCGTCAGACAGTATCTCTGTACCAACTATGAAAGCTGAATCGTCAGATGCGAGAAATGCAGCAGCTCTTCCTATGTCAGCAGGCACTCCTTGCCGTCCTACCGGCGTAATATCTATCCAAATTTTTTTGATAGCATCGACTTGTTCTTCAGGCACAATCTTTCCAAATACAGGCGTGTCAATAGAACCTGGTGATAACGTATTCACTCTGATCTTTCTTGACAAAAGGTCAAGCGATAGACCTTTAGCAAGGGAAATAACTGCTGCTTTCGCAGCACCATAAATGGTCATGCCGGGAGCTGCGCGATGTGCGGCGCTTGAACCGATCAGGATGATGGATGCTCCGTCGTTGAGATATGGCAAAGCTTTCTTAACAGTGAAATAGGTGCTTTTAAGATTCAGATCCATATACAGATCATAACTTTCCTCCGTCACATCATCAATGCCAGCCATCGGTACGCCGTCAACGATGCCACCTGCATTTACAACGAGGATATCGATCTTGCCGAATTTAAGCCCTGTTACCTTGAATATATTTTCCAGGTCACTCAAGTTGGTCACATCTCCTTTAACACCGATA